>JAPWUW010000010.1 GCA_028275325.1 Anaerolineae bacterium
GGTCGCCTACATGCACCAGTTTGGCTGTGTCCTCTTCCAGGTGCGCCCGGCGGATGCGGATACGCCGGCTCACCCCGCCAACCTCAACCTCGAGCCAGCCATAGAACGCCAGCGGGTGTTCGTACTGCGATATCTGATAGCCTTTAGGAAGGTCTGGATAAGGGTAGTTCTTGCGGTCCCACCGTGTATAGCCCGCTACCTGACAGTTCAGGGCCAGGGCCGTCAGGATGGCAGATTCCACTGCTTTCCTATTGATGACCGGCAGGACACCCGGTAGCCCGAGACAGACCGGGCAGACGCGCGTGTTCGGGGCGGCGCTGGCATAATCCGCCGCACAGCGGCAGAACATTTTGGTAGCGGTGAGCAACTGCACATGAACTTCCATGCCGATAACAGGCTCGTACTCCATCCGGTCCCCTTGGCGTCAGCAAGCTGGTGGCCGACGGCTAGTATACCACCGACCGAGGTGGGGCCATAACTCGAGCCCACTCCTCCTGGCTTTGCAGGTGGCAGAAGAGAGGAACACTGCCTACAATGGCGGGTTATACTGGAGAGAACACAGTCGGGAGGAGTTGCATGCAGTTCGCGCAGAGGATGAACAGGCTTGGAACTGAGACGGCTTTCGAGGTTTTGGCTGCGGCGAGGCAGCTCGAGGCCCAAGGTCGGGAGATAGTGCATCTGGAGATCGGCGAGCCGGATTTCGACACGCCCAGCAACATCGTCGAGGCAGCTGTGGCGGCACTGCGCGGCGGCAAAACACATTACACGCCCGCTGCCGGCATCCCCGAACTGCGAGCGGCCATCGCTGAGTACATTAGCCAGACTCGTTCAATAGATGTGGATCCCAGCGAGGTGGTGGTGGTCCCCGGCGGCAAGCCGATCATGTTCTTCGCAATCCTCGCGCTGATCGAGGACGGGGATGAGGTCATCTATCCGAACCCTGGGTTCCCCATTTACGAGTCGATGATTCAGTTCTGCGGCGGCGTGGCTGTGCCCATCCCTCTTCGCGAGGAGAACGAATTCCGCCTCGATGTTGACGAGCTGGCCGCAAAGATAACGCCGCGAACGAAGATGGTGATCATCAACTCCCCGGCCAACCCTACCGGTGGTGTCCTGACGCGCCAGGATCTGGAGGGAATTGCAGCAGCTGTCGAGGGCAAACCGATCGTAGTCCTTTCTGACGAGATCTATTCGCGCATCATCTACGAGGGCGAGCACCACAGCATTGCTAGCCTCCCTGGGATGAAGGAAAGGACAATTATCCTGGATGGCTTCTCAAAGACCTATGCCATGACCGGCTGGCGCCTCGGTTACGGTGTTATGCCCAAAGCGCTTGCTGAGGCCGTGACGAAACTCATGATCAACTCGAACTCCTGTTCCGCGGCCTTCACCCAGTATGCGGCTATCGAGGCACTCAAGGGCCCGCAGGAAGCCGTCGCACAGATGGTGGCGGAGTTCCGGCGCCGGCGCGATTACATCGTCGATGGCCTGAACGCAATCCCTGGTTTTCGCTGCTTGCGACCGCAGGGCGCGTTCTACGTCTTCCCCAACATAACGGGTACCGGCATGACGAGCAAACAGCTTGAACAACTGCTGCTGCGCGAGGCGGGTGTGGCGTCGCTGGCTGGCACCGCCTTTGGCTCCTTTGGAGAGGGGTACTTGCGCTTCTCCTATGCAAATTCGCTGCCAAACATCCGCAAGGCTCTGGAGAGAATAAAGGAAGTCGTTGCGGAGCGAGCGTGAATTGCGCCCCCTGACGGCGCTGTGCTAACTTTGCTGTACATTGAGCGTCAGTGAACGGCGAAGACGGAAACGAGTAGCCCGTTACGGTGGTCAGAGAGCTTGCCATAAGGTGGGAGGCAAGTCCATCAAGTGCGGGTGAAAATCCTTCCCGAGCTGCCAACCGAAAGGGAACGCGAGTAGGCTTGGACGCGTCGCTGCCCGTTAGAGCAGCGCGGCTATGGATGCGTAGCCGTTGAGTGAGCGAGTACCGCTAAACAGGGTGGTACCGCGAGGGGTTTGAGCCCTCGTCCCTGGACGAGGGCTCAGCTTTTGCTGGCGCGAATCGATAGAGAGGAGTGCAGGTCATGGCAGGTGTATTCCGGCCTGTGAGCCCACAGGTGAGCTTCCCTGAGCTGGAGGAGAAGATCCTCGCTTTCTGGCGTGAGATCAATGCCTTTGAGCGCAGCTTGCGCGTTGGTGGCGAGCCATGGGTGTTCTACGAGGGCCCGCCGACCGCAAATGGCCTCCCTGGAACACACCATGTGCTTGCTCGTGTCTTCAAGGATCTGTTCCCCCGCTATCAGACAATGAAAGGCCGCTATGTGCTGCGTAAGGGCGGGTGGGATACGCACGGGTTGCCCGTGGAGCTCGAGGTTGAGCGCGAACTGGGGTTCAGCTCCAAGCGGGATATCGAAGCCTACGGCGTGGCTGAGTTCAACCGCCGTTGCCGCGAGAGTGTCTTCCGCTACGTGCGGGAGTGGGAGCAGATGACAGAGCGCATTGGCTTCTGGATCGATATGGCCAATGCGTACGTCACCATGACCAACGAGTATATTGAATCCGTCTGGTGGATATTGCGCCAGATGTGGGATCGTGGTTTGCTGTATCAGGGCTTCAAGGTTGTCCCGTACTGCACTCGCTGCGGAACGCCCCTTTCTGACCACGAGGTGGCGCAGGGCTACGCCGAGGCGGAAGACCCTTCGATCTACGTGCGCTTTCGCGTGCGAGGGCAACCGGGGAAGAGTTTCCTCGTGTGGACTACGACGCCGTGGACCCTGCCGGGGAACGCTGCACTAGCTGTGCACCCTGAGGTCGAATATGTGGAAGCCAGGGTCGCAAGGGATGGCGCGCAGGAGACCCTGATTATTGCCGCAGCTCTGGCCGCGCAGGTGCTTGGCGAACACGAGGTGGTGGCAAGGATGCCGGGTTCGGCCCTCTTAGGCATGGAGTACGAGCCCCCGTACAGGTTCCTCCCGGTGGAGGGAAAGGCCTACCACGTTGTGGCTGGCGACTTCGTGCAAATCTCTGAAGGAACTGGGATTGTCCATATGGCGCCGGCGTATGGCGCGGAGGACATGGCTGTAGCGCAGCGCGAAGGGTTGCCAGTGCTGCAAACAGTGCAGCCGGATGGGACGTTCGTGGACGCTGTGCGCCCCTGGGCGGGCATGTACGTGAAGGATGCGGACCCGCTCATCGTTGCTGACCTGCGCGAGAGGGGCCTGCTGTACCGAGAAGAGCGGTACCGGCATACCTACCCGTTCTGCTGGCGTTGCGATTGGCCACTCCTCTACTACGCGCACAGTTCCTGGTTTGTCAGGACAACCGCCTTTCGAGACCGGTTGGTGTCCCTGAACAAGCTCATCAACTGGTACCCCGAGCACATAAGGGACGGCCGCTTCGGGAACTGGCTCGAGAACAATGTGGATTGGGCTTTAAGCCGGGACCGGTATTGGGGCACCCCACTGCCAATCTGGCGCTGCGCTCAATGTGGCCGTGCTGAATGCATCGGCAGCATCGAGGAGCTGAGGGGCAAACCGGAGAGCACGTTCGATGCTGTCTTTGCCGCGGGGGTGGACCTGCACCGGCCATACATTGATGAGGTGACCTATCGGTGCATATGCGGAGGGGTCATGCAGCGCGTCTCGGAGGTGATTGACTGCTGGTTCGACTCGGGCGCCATGCCGGTGGCGCAGTGGCACTACCCCTTCGAGAACCAAGAGCTTTTTGCGAGGCAATTCCCCGCGGACTTTATCTGCGAGGCTGTGGACCAGACCCGAGGATGGTTCTACAGCCTACACGCGATCGCCACGATACTTTTCGATCAGCCCTGCTACCGCAACGTGATTTGCCTTGGCCACATACTTGATGAGCAAGGCCAGAAAATGAGCAAATCTCGCGGCAACGTCGTCCGGTGGGATGAGGTGGTCGCGCAACATGGGGCGGACGCCTTGCGCTGGTACATGTACACCGCAGCTCCGCCCGGGAATCCGCGCCGCTTTTCAATTGGGCTGGTCGGCCAGGTAGTGAGAGGATTCTTGCTCACGCTCTGGAATACTTATTCCTTCTTCGTCACTTACGCGAACATAGATGGCTTCCGCCCTGATGGGCAACCGATACCGGTAGCTGAACGCGCTCTGCTGGACCGCTGGGTGCTTTCTGAGCTGAACACGCTGGTGGCTTCCGTTGATGCAGCTCTTGCGGGGTATGACGTTCCGGGTGCGACGCGGCCGATCGAGCGCTTTGTCGAAAACCTCAGCAACTGGTATGTGCGGCGCAGCCGCAGGCGGTTCTGGAAGAGCGAGGCCGACCGGGACAAACAGGCTGCCTACCAAACCCTCTATGAGTGCCTGGTGACGCTTGCAAAACTGCTTGCGCCTTTCATGCCTTTCATCGCCGAGGAAATGTACCAGAACCTGGTCGTGCGTCCTCTCCCTGGTGCCAAAGAGAGCGTTCACTTCTGCGATTTCCCGGAGGCGAACAGGGCGTGTATAGATGAGGAGCTGGAGCGGCGCATGTCCCTGGCCATGGAAGTCGTCCGGCTTGGACATGCGGCGAGGAATAGTGCTGGCATAAAGCTGCGGCAGCCTCTGCGCCAAGCTGTGGTTGTGGCGCGCAGTGCCCAAGAGGCCCAGGCGCTTTCCGGCCTCGAGGACATTGTGGCGGATGAGCTCAACGTCAAGTCGCTCTTGGTCTCCGAGGACGATAGCAGTGTGGTCTCCTACCGGTTTGCACCGGATCCAGCGCGGGTGGGCCCCCGTTATGGCAGGCTCATGCCTGCCATCAGGGAGGCGCTGGCGAGCATCTCGGATGCGGGCTTAGCTCGCCGACTGGCTTCCGGTGAGAGCCTCTTGCTGACCGTGCAAGGCGTGAGTGTCGAGCTTGGGCCGGAGGACGTGCAGGTGCGGGTGGAGCCGGCTCCCGGGTATGCGGTAGCTTCGGAATCAGGCATGACTGTGGCCATTGATACGCGCCTTGATGAGACATTGCGGCGGGAGGGGCTAGCGCGTGAGCTCGTGCGGCGCATACAGAGCATGCGTAAGGAGGCCGGCCTGCGCATAGAGGAGCACATTGCGACCTACTATGAGGCAGATGCCGAGCTCGAGGAAGTCTTTGCTCAGCACGGTGATTACATTGCGCGCGAGACGCTAAGCGACATGCTTGTGCACGGCCCTGGCCCGCAAGATGCCTACCGGGTTTCGACAGAGGTGGATGGCATGGTCGTCTCACTGGCGATCAGGCGCCTGTCGCAATGAGTTGTTCGCATTGCCCGGGCCAGTGGGGTTAGAATGAGGTGGTGCGGCTTCACTTCGGGGTAGGAGCTACAGGTTCTATGGTTGCAAGGGGCGGGATGCGCCGGGGTTTACTCCCCTGGAGCACTTTGCTCGCTGCTGGTTGCTCGATCTTGTTGGATAGGGTGAGCAAGTGGTGGGTGGTGGAGAACCTGCCCCTGGGTGAGCCACGGCCGCCCATACCGGCAATTGAGCGCTGGTTTTCATTCACGTACATCCACAACACAGGTGCTGCCTTTGGCATGCTTCCGCAGGGCAAGGCCCTTTTTGCTGCGGTCGCTGTGGTCGCGGTGCTGGCACTGGCGCGATGGTACGACCGGCTGCCGGTAGACCACCTGCCGGTGCGCATCGCCGTTGGCCTAATTATGGGGGGCGCGCTTGGGAACCTGATTGACCGGCTCACTGTGGGCTATGTCATCGACTTCCTTGATTTCAAGTTCTGGCCGGTCTTCAACATCGCTGACAGCAGCCTGGTCGTCGGGGTGCTGGTGCTCACCTTCTACCTTTTGCGCGAGGGAGAGAGGCCCCAAGGCGAAAGGTTGAAGCGCTCAGGAGATGTCGAGTGCAGTCGCGATAGTGTCGCCTAAGGGGGCGCAGCACTACAGTTTTGTCGTTTCTGGTGGTGGAGAGCGACTGGACAAGTTCCTGAGTGAGAGGCTGCCAGAACTCTCAAGGGGGCGCATTCAGGAGCTCATCCGCTGCGGCCTGGTTCTTGTGAACAGGCGTCAGGCCAAGCCTGCCGCTCGGCTCAAGGGTGGAGACGAGGTGAGCATTGTCGTGCCGGCGGCTGCGGATGAGGTTGGGCTGGAGCCGGTCCCTGGCCCCCTCGAGGTCCTTTATGAGAGCGCGGATGTCGTGGCGGTGAATAAGCCTGCGGGTATGGCTGTTCACCCCGGGGCGGGCACCACTGGCCCCACGCTCGTCAACTTTGCGTTGCACGCTTATCCAGAGATCCGCGCAGTTGGTTCGCCGCTGCGGCCAGGAGTTGTCCATCGCCTCGACAAGGGAACCTCGGGTGTGGTGCTCCTTGCGCGCTCGCCAAGGGGCTATGACTCCTTGAGGCGTCAGTTTGAGGCCCGGGCAGTGCGCAAAGTGTACATCGCTCTGGTGGTGGGGAGACTGGAGCCAGCAAAGGGCATCATCGACGCGCCGGTAGGCAGACACCCCGAAGAGCGCACGCGGATGGCCATTGTCCGCCTGTGCGGCAGAATGGCGCGTACGGAATACGAGGTGAAGGAATACGCGTGCGGTTATACTCTGGTAAGGGCCTGCCCTATTACGGGGCGCACGCATCAGATCCGCGTGCACTTTGCTGCCGTTGGCCACCCCATTGCAGGGGACCCGGTATATGGGAGGGGAGCCTTTGACCTTGGGCTATCCAGGCAGTTCCTGCATGCCAAGGCAGTGACTTTTGTCGACCCAGGCAAGGAGGAAGAGGTGACTGTCTGCTCGCCCTTGGCGGAAGATCTGCAGGTGGCGTGGCGCTCCCTGGCAGGCGCGCACGCAAGGGAGCAGTAGCATGAAGGTTGGTGTGTGCACTGTACAGCTCGTGATCCCGGCGGCGTACTCGCTCAAGGAGAAACGCCGCGTGGTTCGCTCGGCGTTGGAGAGGATGCGGCAGCGCTTCAACGTCTCCGCAGCAGAGGTCGATGGGCTCGACATGTGGAATGAAGCAATTATAGGCATTGCCTGTGTATCCAACGACGCTGGGCATGCGCAGGCTGTCCTCAGCAAAGTCGTCGACTGGCTCGCGCAGGAACGGCTCGATGCTGAAATACGCGATTACAGCATCGAGGTACTTTAGGCAATGTTTATCCCCTCATGGAAAAACCTCTTGACCAGTTGAGCGAACGCGAGAGGCAGATCCTTGCGCTCGTCGCTCAAGGGGCGAGCAACAAGGAGATTGCATCTCAGCTCAACATAAGCACCAATACAGTCAAGGTTCACCTGCGCAACATCTTTGCCAAGTTGGGAGTGCGTTCGCGCACGGGCGCGATGGCGGCAGCTCTGGCGGCGGGCATTCTGGATACTGTGCCGACGGGAGCTCAGATGGCAGGGTCGCCAGCGGAAAGTGCGGGTCAAATGGCTGCCGAGGTGCCGGTGAGCCAGAAGCTTGCCCTGCTTCTCGGGCTGATAGTCCTTGCGGCTCTGTGGCTGTGGCCGGAGGGAACGCCTGTGGCGGTGCGGGCTGTAGCGGCCGATCCCTTTTTCGAGCCGGGCGGCATTTCAGCATACACGCAGCCCAGCCAGCAAGTTGGCCGGTGGGAGCAGGTAGGTCGGCTTCCGCAGCCGCGTGCGCGGATGGGGGCAGCCCTGTGGGGCCGCGAGCTCTTTGTCATTGGCGGTGGGGGACCAGGTGCTGCGGAGAACTCTGTGCAGGTGGTGAACGTCGAGGACGGAGTAGCGCGGACCGCTAGCCCGCTGCCGTTTCCTGTGAGCAACGTGGTGGCTGTTGCTTTAGCTGGCCAGATCTACGTTGCTGGTGGCATGACGCAGGATGGATCGGTGACGGACCGGCTGGCAGTATACGACATTGCGGCCGATAGCTGGGGGGAGGGGCCGCGGCTTCCGGAGCCGCTGTGCGCTTACGGTGCCGCCGCCGGTGATGGCCGCTTGTTCGTCTGCGGAGGCTGGAACGGGCAGAGTTATGTCCGCGCCTGCTATGCTCTCGATGCGGCCGCTGGGCGATGGGAGAGGCTATCGCCCTTGCCCTCTGGCCGCGGCCACTTGGCCGTCACCGTTGCCGGCGGAAACTTGTGGGCAATTGGCGGCTTTGACGGGCGGCGTGTGCTGCGGGAGTCCCTTTGGCTGCCTATTGGCGCAGCCAGCGAGGGTGCGTGGCAGCGGGGGCCCGATCTGAGAGTACCGCGGGCTGGCGCTGCTGCAGCGGCGATCTCGGAGGCGATCTACGTGCTTGGCGGTGGCTGGGACCGTCCGGTGGAGACGGGCGAGAAGCTGGAGCCCGGGGGCCAAAGCTGGTCCCCCTGGCCTGCTCCTCTGGCTGGGCAGTGGCGCAACCTTGCTCTTGTGAGCGATGGCTCCGCTCTGTACGCTGTCGGCGGCTGGGCTGGAGGCTACCTTGACGCTATCTACCGCTATCAGGCGCTGTACACCCTTGTGTTGCCGCAGATCGCGGGCCCTTGATCGGCTTACTGGCTGAGTGCGCGCTGGCCGGGCGGAGCAACCTGGACTTGATCGCAGGCCAGGTGTGCTTGCTCACGCCGAGCCGGCGCACGACCTCGTCTTCTGATGCGAGCGAAATGATCATCCTTGCGATTGCCGTGTCGCGCAGCCGGCGGTAGGTGAGGGGGCCGGAGATGCCAGCTTTTCTGCCCAACCGGCTGAGCAAGTATTCGAAGTTCCGGCCAGTGAACGGAAAAAGCCTTTGGTGAGGTGGCGTCCCCCTTAGCGCAGGGCTCAGCGAGTTCACGGCATGCTCGCTCAGCTCGATGAGCCGGGCTCTGTCGCCAGCCCCCAAGCGCAGGTGCTTCATGTCCAGGTCGATATCGGCACGCCGTAACCTGAGGCATTCAGCCTTGCGCAATGCGGTTTCAAGAACCAAGGTGAGTGCGATCAGTGGACGAGGGTCCGCTGCTTCGGCGCGCTCCAGAGCCACCGCGAAAAGCCGGTCGCAGTCGGCAGCGGTGAGGGGCGGCAATGCGTGGGCAGCTTGGGGGTTAGGGCCGGGCAAGGGCGGCAGCGCGGTGGGTAGGGCGATGCCGAAATGCGCCAGGTAGCGGGTGAACGCCGCTAGGGCACTGCGGCGGCGGTGAAGGGCCTGTTGCCCGAGCCCTTGCTCCAGTGTGATATGATAGAAACGGTCGATATCTTCGGAACAAAGGGAGAAGGCGTTGCGGTCGGGACCGACGGTGTGGCAGAACGCAACCAGATCTGCGCGGAACGCAGCTACTGTGCTCGGCTTGTGGCCTGCGCGCAACAGCTGCTCGGCGAAGAGCTCCGCTGCCGTGGCAAGCGAAAGCTGCGTGCTGGGCGGCCGCGGCGCAAACAAGGGACAATGATCGTCAAGGTCCAGGTTTACGTATGCCATAACCACTCAGGCTATGCTAGCATGAAGGGCGGGGTTTGCAAGGCGCATGCATGAGCTAGCCGTAGCAGAAGACTTGCTGGCCACGGTGCTTGCGGAAGCGCAGAAAGTTGAGGCCAAGCGGGTGACGGCTGTCTCTGTGAGTGTCGGCGAGCTTTCTGGTGTGGCGGCGGAATCCCTTGCTTTCTATTGGGAGCTACTTGTGCCTGGTACAGCAGCAGAGGGTGCGAAGTTGCGCTTGACAAGCCAGCCGGCCCGGGCAATCTGCAGCGCGTGTGGCCGGGCATTCCGCCCGGAGGCGCGTTCTTTCGTCTGCCCTTATTGCGGCTCCCTGGCGAGCCAGCTCGCCGAGGGGGAAGCCTTGATCTTGGAAGCCATCGAGTGCGAGTAGAGAGGTAGCGAGAAAAACTTTGGCTAAGATCATCACGGTGCGTCGCTCAGTTTTCAGCGCTAACGAGAGGGTTGCGGCCGAGAACCGGACCCTGTTGGACCGGAATGGGGTGAGGCTCGTCAACGTCATGGGCGCTCCCGGCTCAGGCAAGACGACCTTGATCCTGGCGACGGCTCCACTCCTTGCGCCCTTGCGGTGTGGGGTCATAGAAGGAGACGTGGCCGGGGACCTCGACGCTAGGGAGGCCGAGGCTGCCGGGCTGCCAGCTGTGCAGGTGAACACGGGAGGCTCTTGCCACTTACGCGCGGACATGGTGGCGGAGGCGCTGCGCGCCATGCCGCTTGCTGAGCTGGACCTCCTGTTTGTGGAGAACGTGGGGAACTTGGTCTGCCCTGCGGGTGTCTCGCTGGGCGAGCACGCTAACGTTGTCCTCAGCAGCACCCCAGAGGGGGATGATAAGCCCGAGAAGTATCCAGCGGTCTTCCGAACGGCAGATGCTGTCATTGTGACAAAGGCGGAGCTTGCGGAGCTGGCCGGGTTCAGCCTGGCTGCATTTGAGGCCCGGCTGCGTCGGCTCAACGCGCTCGCCCCCCTGTTTGTCGTGTCGGCGCGCACTGGAGCCGGCATGGCAGGTTGGGCAGCGTGGCTCAGAGAGAGGGCAGGGGGTGGCCTCACCTGATCTTGCAGCGCGGATACTCCATGTCCGCGGCACGGTTCAAGGCGTCGGTTTTAGGCCCTTTGTGTATCGCTTGGCCAGCCGGCTGGGGCTGCGCGGATGGGTGCGCAACAACCTTGGCGATGTCGCAATATACTTGGAGGGGCCTGGCGATGCACTCAACCGTTTTCCGGAGCTGCTCGTTGCTGAGCTGCCACCGCTCGCCCGCGTGGACGAGGTATGCGCAGAACCTGTAGCCCCCATAGGCTGCACCGATTTCAGGATTGTTGAGAGCACTGCCGACCAGGCTGGCAGCCCTTGTATCCCCCCTGACGTAGCCACATGCGAGGAGTGCTTGCGGGAGCTCTTCACAGTGGGGGACCCGCGCTACCGTTACCCGTTCACGAACTGCACGAACTGTGGGCCAAGGCTCACCATCATCGAGAGCCTGCCCTACGACCGCCCGTCCACAGCCATGCGCTCGTTCCCCATGTGCACAATGTGCAACGGCCAGTACCATGACCCTGCCGACCGGCGCTTTCACGCGCAGCCGATTGCCTGCCCGGCCTGCGGACCCCATTTGTGGCTGCAGATTGGTGATGAGCTGATAGAGGGCTCGGATTGGGAATGCATAGAGCTCGCTGCGCGGTTGCTCAAGCAGGGTAAAGTTGTGGCAATAAAGGGGCTGGGAGGCTTTCACCTCGCGGTGGATGCCCTTAACCCTGAGGCTGTTGCCGAGCTGCGCCGGCGCAAGGGGCGGCCTCACAAGGCCTTTGCGCTCATGGCGCGCCTGGAGCAGATCGCGGAGTTTGCCGAGCTGAGCGAGTTGGCCCTCCAGCTGCTGGCGAGCCCACAGGCGCCAATTGTCATTGCGCCAGCCCTGGTAAGGGCGCGCGAGCTGCTCAGCGCTGTGGCGCCAGATTGCTATGGCCTTGGCTTCATGTTGCCGTATACTCCGCTGCATCATCTGCTTATGGCTGCATTTGGTGGCCCTCTCGTCATGACCAGCGGCAACCTTTCAGAGGAGCCACTTTGCTATGAGAACTCAGAGGCACTGACGCGTCTGTCCAACGTGGCCGATGCCTTTCTTATGCACAACAGGCCGATAGTCGTCCCGTGCGATGACAGCGTGGTGATGATCAGCTCGAACGGGCAGAGGGAGGCCGCGCCCGTAATGGTGCGCAGGGCGCGCGGTTACGTGCCCGAGCCAATTGAACTGCCGGTGGGAGGGCCAGAGGTTCTGGCGGTGGGGCCGGAACTCAAGGCGACCTTTTGCCTCACCCGCGGCCAGCAGGCCTTTTTGGGGCAGCACATTGGAGATTTGGGTTCGGTCAGCGCCTGGGAGCGGTATCTCGCGCTACTTGCGCACTTTGAACGGCTACTTGGGGTGGACCCAGAGATCATTGCACATGACATGCATCCGGATTACGCCACGACCCGCTACGCCAAGGAGCGTGCGGGGGCCGAAGGCGTCCCGGCTATTGCTGTGCAGCACCACTATGCCCATGCCTTGAGCTGCCTGGCTGAGCACGGCTGGCAGCCGGATGATGGGCCCGTCCTGGCTGTCGTTTTTGACGGCACTGGCTACGGTGCTGACGGCGCCATATGGGGCGGGGAGTGGCTGCTCATTCGAGGCCGGGGCTTTCAACGGCTTGCTCATCTCCAATACCTGCCTCTTGCTGGAGGCGAAGCTGGGATCAAGAACGTCGATCGCCTGGCTGCTGGTTACCTGCTCTCGCTGGCTCTTGGCGAGCCCGAGGCATGGCCCCCTGCGTTGCGCCACCTCGGTGCGCGTGAGCTCGACCTGGTTCGCCTCAGCATAAGCAGGCCTGGGAGTGTTACCACGTCGAGCATGGGCCGGCTCTTCGATGTTGTTGCAGCGTGCCTTGGGCTTGCGGGCAATGTGACGTACGAGGCACAGGCCGCTGTGCGGCTTGAGAGCGCCGCAGTAGCAGCGTACTCTGAAGAGGCCAGGCCTTACAGCTGGGCCTTAAACGATGATACGGTCATGGTAGGGGAGCTTCTGCGCGAGATCTGTGCCGATGCGAGGGATGGCGTGGCAGGAGCTTTGGTGGCGCGCCGCTTCCACCAGACGGTGGCTCAAATGGTTGGGCAGCTGTGTGCCAGATTTGCGGGCGAGCACGGGGCCCAGAGAGTGGTGCTTTCGGGAGGGTGTTTCCAGAACGTGCTGCTCCTGGAGCTCTGCTGCAGTGCCTTGCGCGCAGAAGGGCTTACGCCGGTTGTGCCTCGTAACGTGCCGCCTAATGATG
The DNA here is from genome assembly GCA_028275325.1 of Anaerolineae bacterium. Classification (GTDB taxonomy): domain Bacteria; phylum Chloroflexota; class Anaerolineae; order DRVO01; family DRVO01; genus JAPWUW01. The sequence continues at coordinate 12,653 of JAPWUW010000010.1, forward strand.
GGGGGATCTCATTGGGGCAGGCATTTGCTGCTTGCCTACAGTTTGCCGAGGGGCTTTGGTGAGGCAAGCTGGTGGAAGGCTTATGGCTCTGGCCCCTTCGGCTCATGTTCCTCGCTGAGCTCCAGGTCAGCCGAAAGCTGACGGATGCGCAGCTCAGCATCTTTGAGCAGGGCCGCGCAGCGGCGGTATAGCGCTGTGCCCCTCTCATACAGCGCCAGGGTATCCTCTAGGGGGAGGTTGCCGCGCTCCAGCTGTTCCACTATGCCCTGCAGCTCCAAGTAGGCTTGCTCGAAAGAAAGCGCCTCTGGGACGTCCTTGTCCATGCTTACCCCTCATCCTGATCAGTATCGCGCCGGAGGTCCGGAGCAGTTTCGGCTATCACCGCGCGGGCTGCCCCTTTCCACAGACGCAGGGCAACTAGCTCGCCCACTGCTAAGGTTGCTGCGTCGCGCACGACTGGGCCAGCACAGGTGCCCCTGTGCACGACAGCATAGCCGCGTGCCAGTATGGCAAGAGGGTTGCTCGCCTCGAGGCGATGGCGGAGCAGTTGCAGCGGTTCGCCAAGCCCACGGAGCGAATTGGCTGCCAGCTGCTTCAGCCTTTCCGCGAGCCGCTCCACGCTCACCTGGGCAAGCAGCACGCTGTGCAGCGGGGTAAAGCGCTGCAACCGCTGCCAGTGTTGCTCCAGAGCTGCCGATTTTGCGCCCACTTCGCGCATTGTCGCCGCATGCGCCCGCACAAGCAGGTGTTGCAGTTCGCCCAGCAGCTGGCCCGCATCTGGCGACGCCAGAGCTGCCGCAGCCGTGGGCGTTGGGGCGCGGCAATCGGCCACGAAATCGGCGATGGTTGTATCCGTCTCATGGCCGATGCCAGTGACGACTGGTACAGGCATGGCAGCGATAGCTCGTGCCACTCTTTCGTCATTGAAGCAGCTCAGCGCCTCTGCGTCGCCGCCGCCCCGCGCCAATATGATGACATCGACGCCAGCAGCGGCCACCCGGCGTAGGGCAGCAACAATGGTTTCTGGAGCCTGTGAACCCTGGACAAAAGCCGGCACAAGCACAACTTCCGCAAGCGGCCATCGGCGTGAAAGGACATGCTCTATATCCCGCCTCGCCGCGCCCTGATCGGAGGTCACTACCCCAATTCGCTTTGGGAACCGTGGCAAAGGCCGCTTGCGGCTTTCATCGAACAGACCCTCGGCCTCGAGCTTGCGGCGGAGCCTCTCGAACTCCAGATAGGCAAGCCCGACGCCAAGGGGAACTGCCTCGTCCACATAAAGCTGGTAGATCCCCTGAGCCGCATAGACATCGAGCCGGCCGTGAACTAGCACTTGCTTGCCTTCGCAAAGGGCTGGCCGGAGGCGGTAGGAGGCAGGTGCCCAGACCACTGCCTTCAAGGATGCGCTCTCGTCCCTGAGCAAGAAGAAGAGATGGCCTGCCCGCGAAAGGCTCGCCTGGGACACCTCCCCTTGGACCCAAAGATCCTGCAGGAGCGGATCCTGCAGCATGCTAGCGCGCACATAGGCAGTGAGCTCACCAACGGTGAGAAAGCTTGCCGTGCCTGCCGCTTCGCCCAGAAAGTTGCTCACCTGGCGCTATTGCACCCTCGTAACGTACGAGCCGTCGCGGGTATCTATGCGCACAATGTCGCCAACATCCACGAATAATGGCACCTGCACAACAAGGCCCGTGCTCAGCGTGGCGGGCTTGGTCGCAGCGCTTGCAGTATCGCCCTTGACGCCGGGTTCTGTATGGACAACCTCCAGGTCTACTGTGGTGGGAAGCTCAATGTCCAGAGGTTCTCCCTCATAGAACGACATTTCCAGCGTCATGTTTTCCACCAGGTAAGGGATGACGTCCTCCAGCACTTCCCTGGGCAGGGCGATCTCCTCGTAAGTCTCGGTGTCCATGAAGTGGTAAAGAGTGCCGTCGGAATAGAGGTATTGGACAGTGCGATGGTCAAGGCGAACATCCTGGACCCTGTCGCCCGAGATGAACGTCTTTTCCACGACGGCACCGGTCCGCAAATTGCGCACGCGTGTGCGAATGTAGGCGTTGCCGCGCCCTGGCTTGTGATGCGAATACTCAAGGACGCGGTAAATCTCGCCGTCGAGCTCAAAGACCACTCCTCTTCGCAGGTCAGTCACCGGAATCAAGCTCAGATCCTCCGTTCGCAGAGTGTAGCTGCAGCCACATGCTCATTGTAGCAGCTATTGTCATGGTGCTGGAACTTGGGCCCTAAGCCATGCAGCGACGCGCGGCACAATCTGGCCAACTGGCCCAGCGTACAGAGTGCAGTCGGGCAACGCGCGGGAGAAGACGGCCCCGTACTCGCGGCTGGCGAGCCGGCTATCTAGAACCACAAAGGCGCCACGATCGGTATGGCTGCGGATGAGTCGGCCAAACCCCTGGCGGAAGGTGAGAACCGCTTCCGGAAGGTGGTATTGCTTGAAGGGGTCTGGATACTGCTCGCTCTTTGCTGCCACGATAGGGTCATCGGGGACAAGGAAGGGCAATTTGACCATCACCAGGCACTGCAGCGCCTCGCCGCGGAGGTCGATCCCTTCCCAGAAGGATCTCGTGCCGAAGAGAACGGCCCTTTCGCTGTTGCGGAAGCTTTCCAAGAGCTGGGAGCGGCTACTGCCCTCGTTCTGACAGTAGAGGACGATGTGCTCTTGCTCCAGCTCAGGCCGCAGAGCGGCCGCCGTGCGCTGCAGCTGCGAATGAGAGGTGAACAGAACAAGCATCCGCCCCCCGAGGGCCCGAGCAAGCTGTGCAATCGCCTCTTCGACAGCCTTCTGGTTGCCAGGCTGGCGCGGTTCTGGCACATCAGTGGCGATGCAGACAAGTGTAGAGCGCCGGTAATCGAAGGGCGAGCCTAACAGAAGCTCAGCATAGTCGCTGAGGCCGAGGGAACGAGCACAGTACTCGAAGGAGCCGCCCACGGCAAGCGTGGCGGAGGTGAGGATCGCAACCCGCTTGCGGGCAAAAAGTGCCGTGCCCAGCGCCTCAGCGACGGAAAGCGGCGCCGCACAGAGCACGGGCAGCCCTGCTTCGCCGCGGCGCGTCAGCCAGTAGACCCGATCTGGGCGCGGCTCAGCTATTACCTCGGAGAAGGCCGATGCCTGCTCGGCCAGCGCGCGCGCTGCCGCGATGAGCGTGGCGGCTGCCTCGGACAGCCGTTCGTCCTCAGCTGTCGGCGCCTCAAGCGCTGCCGCCGTCAGTTGCTGCAACTTTGCCAGTGCCGCTTTGAGCCGCTCCCCAACGGGGAACCAGGCCGCAACGAGGGCCTGCCACTCCGAGGACCGTCGCTCGCGCGCAGTGATCCGTCTGTGCTCTGGGCCACCGTTGCGCTGGGTTGAGGCATTGGGCAAAAGTGCCTCAGCGCAACTTGAAATGGCGGCGGCCAGCATCGCCAGAAGCGGCGGCAGCTCGGTGAGCAGCTGCGCCACCTGATCCGAGTGCGCAAGGAGGCTTGAGTGCTTGAGGGCGCGCAGCACAGCCCGCAGCGCCGCAAGTGCCCCTGCCTCTCCATCACTGGCAGCGGAGTACACCGTCAGGATAGACTCCTGAAGCTGTGCCGGTACAAGTTCAACCTGAAGCGCCTTTGTGCAGGCGCCTTCGAGGTGGTGCGCCTCGTCCACGATCAGGTGCTCATAGGGGGGTATGGCACCTCCACCAGCAAGCGCGTCCAGGACGAGCAATGCGTGGTTCACGATCACGAGCTCGCATTCCTCGGCTAAGGCGTGCGCGCGCGCGTAGTAACAGCGGCCGGCCGCTCGCTCTGGGCACCTTTCCCCCAGGCAGGTGTAACTATCGGAGCAAATCTGCTCCCAAATCAACCGCTCGACGAACGTGTTGAGGAAGAGCTCGGAGCGATCCCCCGTCGTGGTGCTTGGCAGCCAAGCCACGACCTTTGCCAGAGCAAAGGCCTGCTGCGGCGAAAGATTAGGCCGGGCCAGCATGGCTCTAAAGCGCACCATGCAGAGGTAGTTGTTCCGTCCCTTAAGCACGCACGAGCGGATCGGGGTGCCTAGGGCTTTGGCAATGAGGGGCAGGTCTTTATTGTAAAGCTGCTCCTGCAGGTTAATGGTATGGGTCGAGATCACAACGCGCGCGCGGTTGCGCTGCGCGAACTGCACAGCCGGGAGCAAGTACGCAAGAGATTTGCCCACGCCGGTACCGGCCTCCACGATGAGATGGCGCCCCTCGTTGAAGGCCTGGCAAATGGCCTGAGCCATTTCAAGCTGCTGCGGCCGTTCCTCGAACTCAGGCAGGGCATTTGCGATCGGCCCACGCGCTGCCAGTCCGGCGAGCACTTCTTGCTCCGACACTGGCAGAAAAGGGCGCCTTGGTTGCAGCGGCTTGGTGGGGGCCACGGGCTGGGCGCCGGCCAACGCCAAAAAACTCACTTCTGCCAGCCGTGCCGAGAGCTGCTGACCTATGCTGCGGTAGTTGGGGCGCCGCTTCAGCTCATCCAGAACATCGGCGAAAAACTCTCCTTGCTGCCACCCACTCCGGCGGGCCAGCGAGACTATCTCCTCCAGCACAGGCAGCGGCAGCGAAGATGCTGCTTTGCGCAGGGCGAGGAACAAGTTCATCGCTGCACGCGCGTCCGGCAGTGCCCGGTGATAGCGGCCTGGTTCTGCTAGGTCCAGCGCGTTCGTCAGGTGCTCCAGGCTATGCCTGGCCACATGCGGCAGAAGGATGGTCGAGAGCTCGAAGGTGTCGATCTTCCGGTTGGCGAGGAAAAGCTGGTGCCGCGCGAGGAACGAAACGTCGAACCCGATGCTGTGGCCGACTATTGGACGCTCCCCGACAAACTGGCGCAGCCGGCGCAAGACTTCCCAAAGCTGCGGTGCGCGCGCGAGCTCCTGGCTGGTGATGCCAGTGAGTTCCAGGATGCGATTTGGGACGGGCCGGCCGGGAGCGACAAGGGAACTGAACTCTTCAATGACCCTAGAACCACGGAAGCGCACGGCTGCCACCTCAATGATGGCGTCGTTTTCGGGGTCAAGGCCCGTGGTCTCAAGGTCGAGGCTGACGTACTCTTGGCTCATATCACCAGTTCAATATAGGATGACTCTCATTTTACCATCGCGGTCGGCAGCGGCGCTAAGGCTTTGGTTGGGCGTAGCTCACAAAGGCGAATTGTCCTTGCGACCAAAGGCGCCTACAATGCCAGCATCTCCCTGGCCACGGAGGAAGCATGGACGGAAGAATCGCTGTCTCAACCTGGAGTTTCCACAAGCATATGGGCCCACTCTATGGGACGGAGTGGTCGGAGAAAGAAGGGCATGTGTTCATGGTTCGCCACCGCTTTCCGCAGGACATGTCCCTCATGGATTTCCCACGCTTTGTGCGGGAGCGGTACGGGCTGGGGCTGGTGGAGCTGTGCCAGGTGCATTTCCCGAGCAGCTCTCCTGCTTACCTGCAGGAGGTGAAGTGTGCTCTGCAAGATGCGGGAGTGCAGATGGTGAACATGCCCATCGACGTTGGCAACATCTCGCAGCTGGATGAGGCCAAGCGCGAGCAGGACATCAAGAACATCAAGCGCTGGATGGAAGCTGCCGCGTACCTTGGCTCGCCCTGTGCCCGGGTGAACAGCGGCCACCAGCCAGAGGGGCAGGAGGATATTGGCATCACAGTTGCCTCTTATAGGGAGCTCGCGGACTATGCGGCGCGGCTGGGCATCAAGGTGCTGCTGGAAAACCATGGTGGCCTCTCGGCGAAGCCGGAGAACATCCTCAAGCTTGTGGAGAGCGTGGGGCGTGAGGAATTCCGCCTTTGCCCTGACTTTGGCAACTTTGACGAAGAGGTCCGGTACCAGGGGCTAGCGGCCATGTTTCCTTATGCGGCCATGGCGCATGCAAAGACACTAGACCTCGACGAGAGCGGCAACGAGAGACGGTATGATTTCGGCAGGTGCATGCGCATCGCGCAAGAAGCCGGGTATTCTGGCCCCTTCTCGATCGAATATGAGGGCGAAGGGGACGCGTACGTGGAGGTAGCGCGCAGCGTGGCACTGCTGCGGCGCTACCTCTGAGTTTGGGCCGGGCCAGGCCCTGGACGCACGAGCACTTGGGCTGGGGCTTGTAGCTGCAGCTCTTCGCAGGTGGGGGATGGCGGTAAGTCCACAATTCCGCCATCGCCCACCGTGTAGAAGCCGAGCGAAATGCAAGCAGAGCTTACCACGCCTGGGTCAAGCGGGATGCGCAACGGGATAATAGTTCCCTCCTGCACGCCCTGAGATAGCAGCGGCTCTCCTGCCAAAGGCCCATCTCTCTGCCAGAGGATTGCTCCACTGGGTGCCAGGGCGCGCACTGTGTAGCGAAGGTCCAGCAGCTGGACCCCCTCGCCGAGCTGTATGTGAATGTCCAGCACGCCGCGATGTTCAGGCCCTGCTGGCCAGGCTGCTTCGGCACAGCTGCGCAGCGTCTGCCCGCCCCAGGTAACAGGGCAAGGGCAGGGCAGCGCCTCCAGCCGAGGCGCGAAGGCCTGGAGCCGCGCAAAGCTGGGCCCCGGGATGGGGAAGTCTCCCACGAGCAGGAATTGCCGTTGCAGGTAGGCTCTTAGCTCGCCCATGGGGTCTGTGACGGTGTCATACAGGCGCAGCTGCCAGAGCCGCCGGTTGTGCCGCATCGCGGCCTCAAGCGCCGTCTCCTCTTCGGCTATGGTTGTGCGGTAGAAATCCGCTTCAGGCCGGCCATGACCGAGGCTCGGTGGGCCTGCAAGCGAGCCGGTAAGCAGGACAACCGGGCCGCGCAGCGACTCCTGCCCTTGGTAGAGCGGGAGCCGGCCCATCCAGGCAATGCTGCCCTGCCAGTAGTAGGAAAATGCGGTGTATATGTACCCGGCATTGAGGAGTATGACGTCGCCTGGCACCCACTCCCGTTGCAACTGCTTGATCGCCCCTCGCAGGTCATCGGGTCGATAGTTCGGGTGGTACCAGGCGCGCCACTGGGAGATGGCGTTGCATGCGGCGTAAGAAAGCGCAAGCAGGACGAATGCCTCTGACACGCGGCGGCGAATGCGCTCCGCTGCACTGGCAAGCGAGAGAAGGAAGCCTCCAGAGAAGGGGAACAGGTACCGCGGATGGAAAAGAGGAGTGACGAGGGAGGCCAGGCATAGGGCGACAAACGGTACAACCCAAGATGCTGCGACCACGGCCGCCGCTGCGCGCTCCGCGGGCCTGGCCAGGATGGCGCTGGCGGCGATGACGGCAAAGGCAACCCCGGCAAGCGCGAGCGCGGGTGGGGATGCTTCCCCTGCAGCCAAAGCGGATGCTCCACTGGCCAGCATGCGCAGCAGGGGCTCATGGCTGCGCCAGGCTGGGACTGGAGGCTCGACGGCCTGGCGAACGGCGACAGGCATCCATGGCAGGTAGAGAGCAACGAAGACGATCTGGCCAATAGACCAGGAAGCGAGCGACTGGGTGGCCCGGCGCTTCCGCCAGGTTGAGATAGCGTGCCAGAGCCAGGCGAGGCTCATTGCGGCCACCAAAAAGCCAAGGTAATAAAGGGTGTACAGGCAGGCTGCAGAGATGAACCCCCAAAGAAGCGCGTGCCTGAGCTGGCGCTCGCTGCGCAGTGCAGTACTGGTTTCCAGGGCAAGCAGGCAGCCAAGGCAGGCCGCCAGCGTGTACATGCGCACTTCTTGAGAATACCAGATGCCAAACGCAGAGAGAGCAGCGGCTCCCACAGCCCAGAGTGCGGGAACCTCGCCGCAGAGGCGGCGGCCAGCATGCCCGAGCAGGGCCACTAGCAACACGCCGAAGAACAGCGAAAAGAAGCTGAGCGCGTACTCGGATGCGCCCGCTGCGCTGGCCCACATGTGCAGCAGCAGGTAGTAACCGGGTGGGTGAATGTCGAGCGCAGTGTGCCTGAACATGGATGACAGCGGCTCTCGCGCTAGATAAGCGCTCACCGTCTCGTCGTACCACAGGCTTTCGGCCCCCAGCCGGAAGAGGCGCAGCGCGAAAGCAATCAGGCAGAGCAACAGGCAAAGTGCCTGCACCCGGGTTCTTGCCGGCGTGTTCGGGCGCTCAGCTTCGGTCAGGCTGGCCCTCCTGCGCTGTGGGGCGAAGGCTGCCACGCGCTCGAGAGAGCAGGTCCCGTGCTTCTTGCGCTGTGCACTCGGAGAGCGGGTGCCCCAAGTGCTCCTGTGCCAGCCGTTCCAGGGCTCGCAGAGCATCGGCCGGTGGGATCCTTTGCGCCTGAGCAAAGGACATGGCCAGGCGCGACTGTTGCTGCGCCGTGAGGCGAGCTGGCGACCCGGTGACGGCGGCGCGCAGGACATCCTCCGCAGAGGCAAGGCCGGTCCCCGGCAGGAGGCCATACCCCATGGCCGCCAGGGCACGGCCCAGGGCAGATGTCTCGGCGATTTCCCAAGGGTGCTCCCGCTCTATCGGGGAGCCATCTTGCTTGCGCGAGGTGGCTATGCCGTGGCGCCTGCCATAGAGCTCGCTCTCGACCACAACCATCAGCGTGAGCTGCTCGGGAGTATCCACAAGGACCACCGGGTCGTGGAAGATGAGTTTCTTGCCCTGACGGCGATGATCGGCGTTGGCCATGGCCAGGCGGCCGTCCACGCTCATGTAGGGCGCCTCCTCCACCACCCACTGCTGGCCGTCCTTGCGTCGGCGTTCGATGACCGTGATGTAATCGACGAACTCCTCGTGCTTGGCTTCTGGAAAGTCCGGTGCCCGGCGACAAATGGCGATCAGCTCATCCCTGGTCATGCGCCAACCCCTTAGAACATTTGTGCGAAGACATTTTACCACACCTGGCGCCGCCGGCAAGCGAGCCCTGGAGGCTGGAAGTGCTGGGCCCTCACCTGACGTGCCTTTCACATGGCAAAGATGAGGTAATCGAGCTCTCCGTGCTGCACCCCGGGCTGGCCGCGCAAGCGCTCCACGGCCTCCTGCTCGCGACCTGGCGGCACGCGCGCGACATACCAGCCCGGGATGCCAGCAGGCTCCAGCTTGCCTGCGCTGCCAAAGGCAGCCAGAGCGCGCTGCACAGCCGGGGGTGCGCCCTCCTGCACCTTGAGCAGAACGACTCCGGGGCGGTGCGCGGCGCTTGCGGCACCCTTCGGCGGGCCGGACACTTGCGTGGGGCCTGACGGCAGCCCTTGGCTAGCCAGCGAGCCCGCCCCCTGAGAGGCGAGCCAAAGGGAGCTTGTGACGTTGACCAGCCCGTGGCCGAAGGCCGGATCCCACCCGGGCTCGCCCAGGTCAATGGCTCCCTGCAAAAGGAGCGCCACAACCTGATCGGCGGTGAGCTCCGGATGTGCGGCCCAGATGAGCGCAGCTGCTCCGGTGACGTGCGGGCTCGCCATAGAGGTCCCGGAGTATGTCGAGTATCTACCTTGCGGCAACGTGCTCAGTATCTGCACGCCGGGCGCGACCAGATCTAGGAAACTGGCCTGGTTGGAAAAAGAGGCAAGGCGGTTTTGGCTGTCGGTGGCGCCGACGGCAAGGACGCCCGGATATGCAGCTGGATACACTGTGGCGCCCGGGCCGATATTCGCCGAGCCGACATTGCCGGCTGCGGCCACAATGATGGTGTTTCTGCGGGCGCCACTGTCGTCGTACAGGGCGCCCTTGATTGCCTCTTCCAACAGCTGTGAGCCCTCAGTGGTGCCGAAGCTCATGTTGATGACGCGCGCACCGCTTTCAACGGCCCACTTCAGCGCAAGGGCGGCATCCCAAACGTAACCGCTGCCATTTTCGTCCAGGATCTTCAGCGGCATGATCTGCGCCTGCCAGAGAAGGCCGCAGACGCCCTGCCCGTTGTTGCCGACGGCGCCGATTATGCCGGTCACATGGCTCCCGTGGCCGTTGTCGTCCTGAGGCTCACCGTCTCCGTTGACGAAGTCATAGCCGGGCAGAAGGTTGGCAGCCAGGTCCGGGTGGGCAAGGTCGGCACCAGTGTCCAACACAGCGATGATCGGTGCGCCTTGCCCAGTCGAAAAGGCCCAGGCCTGTGGCAAGCCAACCTGCCTCAAGTTCCACTGGAGGCTATAGTAGAGGTCGTTGGGCACCGGGACCAGGCTCCAGCGGTTGTGCAACAGGGGTAGAAAGAGCCGCCACCACTCAATGCGCACGTCTGCCGCAGCGCTTGTCTCTCCCAGGCTTGCCTTGACAGCAGCCGGGTACTCGCCGGGAGCACCGCTGGCGACGAAGAGGCCGGCTGTGTCTATGCTGCCGGCCCGCGGATCGGCCCACCAGGCAACGGGGGCGCTGGGCACCTCATTGCCGGCCGCGTCGAAAACCGCAGCGGAGAATTGCTGCTTCTGCCCGCGCAGGAGGCTCACCTGGGCGGGAGCAATTTCTATTCGGCCAACCTCTGGGGCGGCCAGAGCGTAGTAGCCCACTCGGGCTACGTCGAGCACGATGGAGTTTTTCTCCCGGTCGGCAATGCAGCCGGAAGCCGGGCAGGGGATGCGCGACCACTCGTTGCCGGTGGCGCTGTAGAACGGGCCAAGGAGCCGTTCATCTTGTATACTGGTCGGCAACGGTTCTCTATACTCGAGGGCCAGCCCGGTGAGCTGCAACGGGAGTGGGGCACCGGGCGGCAGCGGCTCGCTGGCAGTTGTCGCCTCTACCTGGATGGCATCGCCGTGGAAGATGAGGTTTGGCGCCCACGGCAGGCTGCTCAGGCGGGAGATCGTGATGACGATGTCGCCGGACACAAACTGCGTAACCGTGGCGCCCTCGGCAAGGGCCGCGGGGCTGCGAGGCATGCTGCGGCCCAACAGGGTTAGGGCGGCCAGTGCAAGTAGGGCCAGGGGCAGAGCCTTTCCCCGAGAGGAGGCCCTCCTGCGGCTCTGTTGGCGGGTGCGGGCAAATGGGTGAAAACGCATGTCTGGAAAGAACCTCACCAGATGGTAGGATGGCCCTATGGCAAAGGCTGCGAATGCTTGGCGCCTCGAGGGTAGCACCTCCGGCCGAGCCTGTCCAGTTGCGGCGCCGGGGCCCCCTGCGGGAGCTGGCTGAGGCTGCTCAAGCCCGAGTGGTCGAGGAGGACGAGCAGGCGGGGCTTCTCGTGATCGAGCGTGCTTTCGCTGCCGAGACGATGCATGGCCAGTGGCCAGTGCGCTTGGCTCTCGAGATCCCTGCGGAGGCAGCAGCCTTCATCGCCGGGGATGAGCGGCTTCGCGAGATGCAGGCCGAGCAGGCGCTCTTCTTCGACGTCGAGACGACCAGTTTGGGCACCGCTGCAGGGACGCTCGTTTTCCTGTTGGGCGGGGGGTTCTTTCGCTCTGGGCAGTTTATAGTTCGCCAGTGCTTCCTGGCCGACCCAGCAGGTGAAGCAGCGTTCCTGGAGCGGGCGCTCTCGCTCTTGTCGCAGGGGGGCTATCTCGTCTCGTACAACGGGCGGCATTTCGACGCACCATTGCTCGAGGGTCGCTTTACCCTGCACCGGCGGCGTGCTTCCATCTCCAGCTTGCCGCATGTGGACCTCCTTTACGCGGCAAGGAAGCTGTACCGTCGACTGCTGCCCGATTGCTGCCTGCCAACGGTCGAGAGAGAGGTGCTTGGCGTACGGCGAGGGGGCCTGGATGTGCCGAGCTTCCTGGTGCCGCAGCTGTATTTCGAGTACCTGCGCACTGGCGAGCCGGGTGGGATGTGTCGTGTCCTGTACCACAATGTTGTAGATGTGCTCTCCCTTGCTGCTCTTTACGGTGTCATCGGCCAGGCTGTGTGCTTTCGGCGGCTCTCTCGAGCTGAGGAAGCGGCGGCGGCCGCCGAGTGGTTTGCAGCGACCGGCAGGCTCACGGAGGCCGTCGCGGCCCTTAGGCGAGCATTGGCTCTGGAACGCGACCCTGCAGGGCGCAGCCACCTGCTTTTGCGGCTATCTCTCCTGCTCAAGCGTGCTGGGCAGTGGCAGGAGGCGACGCAAATCTGGCGCTATCTGGTCCAGTCAGGCCTGGACGCGCAGGGCATCGCACATGTGGAGCTTGCGAAGTTCTTGGAGCATCGGGCACACGACTACCGCGCGGCCATCGAAGTTGTTCAGGAGGCGCTCAAGAGCCCGGCAGCGCAGAGCATTGCGCTGCGGGAGGCATTGAGCCACCGCCTGGAGAGGCTGCAACACAAAGCCACCCGGTCCTGTGTGTCTGCAGAAAGGGAAAGCCTAGCTGCGCTTGAGCGGCGACAGCGGCAGGGTGAAAAAGAAGGTTGAACCTTTGCCGACCTCGCTTTGGAGCCAGATCCGTCCTCCGAACAGCTCCACCATACCGCGCGCAATACTGAGGCCCAAGCCCATGCCCTCGTGTTGCCTGGTGAGCGATGGCTCGGCCTGAAAGAAACGCTCGAAGATGCGGCTCCAGAGCTCCCGCGGAATCCCGGGGCCGGTGTCGGCCACAGATACCTGGACGCCTTCTTCGGTCTGCAGGGCGCTGACGGTGATAGCGCCTCCTTCTGGAGTGAACTTTATGGCATTGGAGAGCAAGTTGGTCAGGATTATGTTGAACTTTTCTCTGTCGGTGATGAGGCGCACTTCGTGCGCTGGCAGGTGCACTTGCAGGCTTTGTTTCTTGCTCTGTGCCAGCGGCCGTAGATCCTCCACGGCGTCTTCCACCAGCTCGGCAA
>JAPWUW010000126.1 GCA_028275325.1 Anaerolineae bacterium
CCTTAGCCAGGCGAAGGCTGGAGCGGGCTTTCTCTTGCAGCTGGTGACGGTATAATGTGCCTCAGCCAGTCACGGTGTGCTGAGCTTTGCCGGTGGGGCAGCCGAGCACTAGCGGTTGCCACAGAGCTCCGTAAAGCTGGGTAGAGGCTGGGTGCATGTGCATGTTGAGCGCAGACGTTGCCAAGATCCTAATCGACGAAGTGGCCTTGCGGCAAAGGGTGAGGGAGCTTGGAGAGCAGATCTCAAGGGATTATTGTGGGCAGGATCTGCTGCTCGTGTGCATCCTCAAGGGGGGCGTGGTCTTCCTCAGCGACCTCATGCGCCACATCGATGTGCCGCACGAGATTGAGTTCATGGCCATCTCAAGCTACGGCGATGCGACCGAGAGCAGCGGCATTGTGCGCATAATGATGGACTTGGCTGTGCCCATAAAGGGGCGGAACGTGCTGATCGTGGAAGACATTGTGGACACGGGCTACACCCTGGCCTATGTGAAGGGCTTGCTCTCGACGCGAGAACCTGCTTCCATCCGCATATGTGCGCTGTTGGACAAGGCTGAGAGACGCAAAGTGCCCCTCCAGATTGACTACGTGGGGTTTGAGATCCCAAATGAGTTTGTGGTGGGGTACGGGTTGGACTTTCAAGGGCGCTACCGCAATCTGCCATATGTGGCGGTCCTGAAGCCCGAGAGATACCGCAAGCAACCGGGGAAATGAGGCCTGCGCCCAGTTCGCCACGACCGCCAGCCCGGGTTTGGTCCCCTGATTCCCGCGCGGATCGTACTGCGCCCTGATAGGCGCGCTCCAAGTACCCCAGGCAGGATTCGAACCTGCGGCCCGCTGCTTAGAAGGCAGCTGCTCTGTCCTGCTGAGCTACTGGGGCCTGTGACAAAATGCTAGCATTGTCCGCGGAGCTGGCGCAATTTGCCTCGCGCCGTCGGGCGGCTAGCCGTCCTTGCGGCTCCAGTCGTATGGGATCTCGGCGGTATGAGGTGGCAGCCGGTATTCGTCGGGCTGTTCGTAGTTGTAGAGCTCCGTCGGGATGTTCACTATGAGAGCGATGTCCTGGCTGATGCCCTTGAAGCCGTGGTAGACCCCAGGCGGGATCTGCACAAGCATCGGGTTGAGCTCACCGATGAAGAACTCATTCACTTGGCCGCGCGTTGGTGAACCCTCCCGCGGGTCGTAAAGCACGACCTTAGCCATTCCTTTCACGCAGATAAAGTTGTCGGTTTGCTTCTTATGGTAGTGCCAGCCTTTCACCACGCCCGGGTAGACCGCGGTTACATATACCTGACCAAACTTCTCGAACTCTGGCCAATCGGAGCGCAGCAGCTCCATGAGGAACCCTCGTTCATCAGGGATCAACCGCAGCCGCCTTGTCGACACGCCTTGAATCAAGCTCACACTCTCCCCCTAATCGAGTTTTCTTCGCTTGCCTGTTGGCTTCTGGGCCAGCATGAGCAGCCGCGGGCTCTCATCGCACCACGGCTGCATATCGTAGGCGCCAAAAACCTGCGTGGAATGCAGGCCGGCTTCCTTTAGCATAAGCTCAAGCTCCGATCTGTACGGCAGCCGGAGTAACTTGGTGATGCACTTGCGACGTACGACGGCCGAAGGGCCAATGTAGTCGTAGACCAGCGTTACCTCCAGCTGTTGAGAGTGGCTGCGCCAATGCGTCACGCTCCACTCCTGCAGGAGGCCGTTGCCAAGGTCGTAGGTGTGTTCCAGGATCAACGCCGCATCCGGCCGCGCTGAGGCTTCCACGGGCGCGTTCGGAACGTCGAGCACGAGCAATCCCCCACGGCGCAAAGCCCGGCTTGCAGCCTGGAGGGCTGCCGCCTGCTGAGCGGGAGATGGCAACTCGGCCAGCGTGTTGAGGGCCATTACAATGAGCGCCATGTCCTGCACCGGTAACGCCTGCAAGTCTGCTTGCAGTAGCAGCACACGTCCCGGACCGGCACCGGCCACTCGCTGGCGAGCGCTCTCGAGCATGCTGGCATCCTTGTCCACGCCGACCACAAGCGGTGCCACCTCCGCAAGGAGTGGCAACAGGCGCCCGGTGCCGCAGCCAGCTTCCAGCACGGGGCCGCTGGCCTCCGAGGCAAGAAAGCGATATAGCCCCCAATCGGCTTGGAATTGGCCGTGGCGCAACTCGTAGAGGAACGCGTGGCTCTGTAGGCCGCGCCAAACGGCGTCCTCATCCGGCAGGGACTCTGCTGCCCAAGGGCCCATGCTAACCACGGTGCACGAGCTCCGGCGCAAAACTTCTGCCCCACTGACCCTTTGGAAGGCCGCACAGCTCACTGAGCGTGGCCGCGAGGTCGGCGAACGAGGTGCGGGCCCCAAGGTTGACTCCTTGGCGCAGGCGTGCACCGCAACACAGCAGCGGCACATGCTCGCGCGTATGGTCTGTGCTTGGCAAGGTCGGGTCACAGCCGTGGTCAGCCGTGATGAAAAGGCCATCATCCTCGCGCAACGAGGCCACAATGGCCGGTAGGCCCGCGTCAAACGCTCGCAGGGCCTGCGCATAGCCCACTGGGTCGTTCCGGTGGCCGTAGAGCATATCGAAATCCACGAAATTCGCCAGGAGCACTCCGTGCCAATCCTGGGCAAGTTCGTCTAGGACGGCCGAGAGCACCGCGGCGTTCCCCGGCGCTTGGACTTCCCTGCTGAATCCCCGGTGCGCGAAGATATCCCCTACCTTCCCCACGCCAATGGAATCCAGCCCATACTCGAGTGCTCTGTCAAGGAGGGTGGGCTCAGGCGGAGGCAGGTTGAAATCCTTGCGCCGCTCAGTGCGCCGGAAGTGGCCCGGTTCTCCCTCGAAGGGACGCGCGATGACCCGGGCCACAGCGTGCCTGCCCGTGAGAAGCTCGCGCGCCACCAGGCAAATGCGGTACAGCTCTTCCGGTGGGATGACTGCTTCATGGGCGGCAACCTGAAAGACGCTATCGGCGCTCGTGTAAACGATCGGGCGTCCGGTTCTCAGGTGCTCAGGGCCCAATTGGGCGATTATCTCTGTGCCTGAGGCGGGCCTGTTGCCAAGAACGGCGCGCCCTATGCGCCTTTCGAATTCTCTTATGAGCTCAGCAGGAAAGCCTTGCGGGTAGGTGGGGAATTCCCTGGTGGTCACAATCCCCATGAGCTCCCAATGGCCAACGGTTGTGTCCTTGCCAACACTCAGTTCGGCCATGCGCCCGAAACTGCCGCGGGGGTTTACCGCAGGGGTGAGTCCCTGGCCACTGGCCAGGTGCCCCAGCCCCAGCTCGGCGAGGTTGGGCAGCTCGAGGCTCCCCACGCGCTCGGCGACATGAGCCAGAGTGTTGGCGCCCACATCCCCATACTGCCAGGCGTCCGGCAAGGCACCAATGCCGACGCTATCCAACACAAGCACGATAGCGCGCTTGAGCATCAGTGGCTCTGGCTGTGATTCTCAGTTGGGAGCGCCAGCTGATAGCTACAATGCCGCTAGAATGGCATCCAGCGCTTGCTTGGCCTGCCGTGCGGCTCCCTCTGGGCCAAGGGCCCAAAGCTCCTCGGAGAAGGTTTCGACTGAGATGGCGCCGTCGTAACCCGTCTTCATCACCGCGCGGAGCATAGGGATGAGCGGAATGGCTCCCTTGCCAGGCAGCAGCCGACGTAAGTCCTCGAGCTCCTCGCGCGGCACGCAGGGCAAGGCATCGTTGACATGCAGGTGCACTATCAACTCCCTCGGCAGGGAGCTTATCTCGTCCTCTCTCGCGCCAGCCACAAAAAGGTGGTAGCTATCGAGCAGCAGGCCAACGTTGGGCCTCCCTATGCGGCCAATGAGGTGCAGTGCCTCTGCCAAGGTCGAGACGAACTTGTATTGTCGCTCCAAGAAGTTGCCCTGCGGCGCCACGAACTCCAGCCCAAGCCTATAGCCATACTGAGCGAGGGCATCGGCAATGACGGCCAGCCGTTCCCGGCAGAAGGCCAGCACCTCCACATATGGCCGGTCCCACCGCGGTGGGATCCAGGTGCACACCGTATCAAGGCCCAGCCGCCGGCCAAGCTCAAGCTTATGGCCGAGCTCGCTCATGTCGGCTGCAAGCTCCGCTTCGCTGCCCTGCCAGCGCACGGGCAGCCCGGCCGAAGCCAGCCGCAGGCCGAGCCGTGCCAGCTCTTGCTGCAGCCCCTCTGCAGAGCCTTGGCAGGCCTCGCTCTCAAGCTCGCTGAACCCGACCTCGACCGCCTCAAAGCCCGCCGCATGGGCCACTTGTAGAAACTGGGCCAGGCCCTTGGCCCTGGTTGTGGCGTTATTCAAGCATGTGATCAAGCCTTGCCTCCTGGATTGGGTGTGAGTGGCAGAATCTCAGTACAGGAATTACCATCCGTAGCGCTCTGGGCCCCATGGCCTGTGCTCCAGCTCCTGCTTTACCAGAACCAATTGCCTGTCCGGCAGGTCCTCATAGAGCACCACGCCAGGCCCAACGCAGCTGTAACAACCCACCTTTACTCCCGGCATAAGAATGGCATTGACTCCTGTGCGGGCGTAATCCCCGATGTACGCCAGGTTGGAGCCAAGTGGCGGCACCTCTCTACCACCGCCAATGTTGTGGACTTTGTCCCCGTCGTCGAACCGCAGGGTACCGCAGACTGTGGCTGCGCCAATGTCCACTCTTGTGCCTACTACGCCAGCCACATGGCAGTAGTGGTACAGGTAGGCTCCCTCGAACACAACGCCGGTGCACTCGGCAGCATGGTCGACAATGCACTTGGGGCCGATGACGGCATCGGCCAGGTGCGCGTAATGGCGCACGCGCGCCCCCTCGCCGACGACGATATCCCCTTCCAGAATAGCCCCATTATCCACGACTGCACCTCGTTGCAGCCAGGCACGGCCTCGAACGCGCACGCGCGCGCCGAGGAAGGCGCCATCATCCAGGATGAGTTGGCCATCGATATCGGCAGCGGGGGAGATGAAACCACTGCTTGCGATCTCGTCGCCGTCGGCGGATGCGAACCTCTCCTGCGCCGCAGCCATGTTCGCCTGTAAGATGTGCCAAGGCTTGTCCATGTCCACGGCGAACCCCTGAACCACAAGCGCGTGGATTGAAAGGCCGCAGCTCAGCATGAGGCTCACCGCGCAGGCAAGGTCAGCCTCAGCGGCTGGCATCCCACCCACCGGCACTTCTGGCAGCAACGCAGGTGCCCTCTCCAAGTAGCGGCAGGCTTCTGGTGAGAGGACGCACAGCCCTGTCCAGCGGTACTGCCCCTCCCTCGGATGGCCAACGATGGCCCGCAATTCTCCGCCTTGGACCTCGGCACAGACCCAGCGGCGCGGGTCCTCGCCGCCAAGCGCCGCGACCAGTGTGGCACCGGCCGCTCCTGAGCTGAACCCCGAGATCAGGTCCTTGAGGTCGCACAGCGCAAGCACACAATCCCCCGGAATGACCAGGAGTGGCCTCTGTGGGAACTGGCGCCAGATGGCGGCCAGGGCAGGCGCCGCGCCGCCCAGCCCGTCGACGGCAAAGGTGGTGATGCGCTCGTCGGCCACGCAGGCAAGCGCCGCTCGGCTGTGTCGGTCATGCGCGATGACGATATCCTCCACGCCGCACTCGCGCAGCTGCCCGACCAACCGCTTCAAGTTCGGCTGCCCGCACACAGGCAGCAGCGCTTTGGGCCGCACGACGGCAAATGGCCACATTCGGCGCCCGGCACCTGCGACCAGCACTACTGCCAGCAAGCTTTGCGCCTGCATCTTTTCGCCTTAGGCGAAGATCGCGCGCAGCACGAGCGATATCAGCGCGCTGACAGGCTCGCTCAGGAGCGCTGCCGCGCCCACAATGACCCCCGCAAGCATCCAGCCTACGGCAGTGTTGCCCTGCTGCACCAGGAGCTTCTCGTTCAGTTCCCCCGTGAGGAGGCTGGTGAGGGCGACCGCAAAGCTGACAACCACCACTGCCGCCAGGATGCCCAGCAGGAGGCGCATGCCCTCAAACAGGAGCGCGAGCACGATTCGGGCTGGACCAACATCCAGGACCTCCGGCTGAGTGCCAACTACAGGACGGACTACGACGGCCACGGCTAAGGCCACTGCTCCCATAACGACCCCCACCGCGGCATTGCCCCGGCTGAGCTCATGCCACTCGTTTATGCCGGGGGTGAGCGCATGAAACACGGCCAAAGCCAGGTAGAACCCCACCCCGCAAGCCGCGGCCACGGCAAGTGCTCGCGCCAGCGCAACAACTAGAGCGGATAACACGCCTTCTCCTCCGGAGGGCTCAGCGGAGCCAGCCTACGGTGAACCGAACAGCCGGCGTGCGCCTGTGGATGGCCTTTCGCCAAGCTCCACGGTGAGATCAAGGCGCTCCCCATCCCGCACGACGGTGACCACCACCTTTTGCCCAACCTTGTATTCCTCCAGCAAGGTCACAAGCTCATCCATGCTGCCAATGGGCTTGCCATCGAAGGCCACGATGATGTCCCCACCCGTCATAACGGGCTCACTGAAGCCCGGAACGGTGACGGCTGTGCGGCCACCGCGGATCCCTGCTTTGTCGGCAGGCCCACCGCGAACGACGCTTTGCACGTAGGCGCCCCGCTGTACTGGCAGGTCCAACTGCTGCGCAATGAGCGGCGTCACGTCCATGCCGTTGATGCCGAGGTAGGGGTGCAAGTACCGCCCGGTCTCTATGAGCGATGGCACCACTCGCTTGACTGTGTTCACTGGCACTGCGAGCCCTATTCCTGAAAACTCCCCCGTTTCGGAGTAGATCATGGTGTTGACGCCGATAACGCGCCCGTGGATGTCAAGCAATGGCCCCCCGGAGTTGCCAGGGTTGATCGCCGCATCGGTCTGGATCAAGTTGGGCAGAGAGAAGCCGCTTGCCTGCCGCGAAATGCGCCCCACTGCGCTCACAATCCCGGTCGTCATTGTGCGCTCAAACCCAAACGGGTTGCCAATGGCAATTGTGGTCTGGCCCACCCGCAGCTTGGCGGAATCCCCGAGTTCGAGGGGCCCCACGCCAGGAGGGAGCTCCGCGACCTTTATCACGGCTAGGTCGCTATCCGGATCCGCACCGACAACCTCAGCCGGCATTTCATCGCCGCTTGCAAAGCGCACCCAGATCTCATCCGCCCCTTCGATGACGTGGTTATTGGTCACGAGATGGCCTTTGTTGTCCCAAACCCAGCCGGAGCCGGTGCCAACACCGACGCCAAACGCGGAACGCTTGGTTACGGCGACGTGAACGACGGACGGGCTAACCCGCTCGTAGACGTTGGCGAGCGCCTCATCCCACAGGGTGAGGATGTCGATCTGCTCCGGGGAGAGGGGTGTGGCAGTGGGCGCGGGCGTCGGTGCTTCCACCGCCTCTGTAGCCGCTGGCGGCTGTGTGGCGACCGCGCCGGCACTGGCACCCGCAATTACGGTAGGCAATGTCGGCAAAGTTATGGTTCCAAGCGGAGCACAGGCGAGCAACAAAAGCACTGCACAGAGCAAGCAGACCAAGGCAACCCTTTTTCTCATCGCGCACCTCCCAGCCTGGCAGCACATATG
>JAPWUW010000011.1 GCA_028275325.1 Anaerolineae bacterium
ATGGCAAAGGCACCCACCGTGCCCAAGAGAGGCCCCCAGACCGAAGCGCACCTCACCCAAGGCACATTGCATTGCCGCAGCAGCGTGGTACATTGGCCGCAGACTAACACTAAGGGAGAAACCGCATGGGCAACCGAAGAGCTAGGTATCACCTGCGAGTGCAGCTTGTGCCCGGGCCGGATCTTGCCGAGCGCGCCGAGAGCCTAGCACGCTTTTGCCGCGAGCACGACGTCGAGGAAGCAGTTCTCTTTGTGGCCGCGGAGGAATGGAACGACGGCTTCTTGAGCGACCACGAGCTTGAGCAGTGGCGAGAGGCAATTCGAGCTTGCAAGGAGATCCTGGAGGGCGCGGGCATTGCCGTGAGCCTCAACCCCTGGTACACCGTCCTGCACCTGGACCGGGGCCGACATATGCCGAGCGGCTGGTCGTTTACGCCCATGGTCTCTCCATCTGGGCGCGTGGCCAAGGCCGTGGCCTCCATAGCCTGCCCGAACTGGCGGCGCTACATCACCAACCTCTACCGGCAGCTCTCGGAGCTCGGCTTCCGGATCGTCTGGATCGAGGACGATTTCCGCTATCACAACCACTCACCCCTGGATTGGGGCGGAGATTTCAGCAGCGCCATGCTTGGCCGCTTCTCAGCCAAGGTGGGCCGCGAGGTAAGCAGGGAGGAGCTCGTGCAGGCCATCCTCAAGCCGGGAGATCCTCACCCCTGGCGAGCTCTTTGGCTGGAAACATGGCGCGAGGTGCAGCTAGAGGCAGCCGCGGCCATCCGCGCCGCCGTGCTTGAGGCGAGCCCCAAGACTCTCCTTGGCCTCATGAGCTCTCACCCCAGCAACCACAGCATCGAGGGGCGAGATTGGGACAGGCTTTTCCACACCCTCAGCAATGAAGGCAGGGTCGTGCACCGGCCTCACTTTGCAAGCTACAGGGACGCAGCTGGCCAGGCCCTCGTACGCTCTTCCTTTCTCTTGGATTGCCAGAAAACCTTGCGGCCGCCCTCACTGCAATTTGAGGTCACCCCGGAGATAGAGAACTTCCCCATGGGCCCCTACAGCAAGTCCGACGTCATCACCTTTGGCCAAATGGCCCTCGCGCAGGTCCACGGCGCCGATGCCCAGATGCTCGACCTGTTCAGCTTCACCTGTCACTGCCCCGAAGAGGAACCATGGGTGGGAGAGCTACTCGATCGGGCCAGGCCGGGGCTGGATTCCCTGGCAGCACTCTTCTCGCCCGAAATGCAGACGGCAGGCGTCGGCATCCTCTGGCGGCCGGATGCGGCCTCGCACGCTCGGACCTCTGAGGGCAAGGACATGCTCGAGCTTTTCGTGCCCCTAACTCCAGCAGCAGAGCTGCTGCAGAGCCTCGGGGTTGCCGTGCAGGCGAGGCCAGGATCAGTGAACTGCCTCTGGGGCCAAGTGGCCTGGGCTTACACGGACCAGGAGATCGAGGCCATCCTGAGTGGCAGCGTCTGGCTAGATGCCGAGGCCACTGCAATCCTGCAATGGCGCGGCTTCGGGGAGCACCTGCCCGTATACCACCAGCACTGGTGGTACCGAGAGGACATGAGCTACAGCCTCGAGCACCCGGCAAGCGATGCCACCGGCCTTGCGGAGCATGTCTGGCTCAGCGTGAATGCCTTCCAGCGGGTGGCAAGGCAGGAATGCAAGGGGGCCGCCCAAAAGTGGACGCAGCTGTGCGATGCCAGAGGCAACGAGCTTGGCAGTGGCCTTGCGCTCTGGCGCAACGAGCTAGGTGGGCTGGTGGCTTGCTGCGCTTGGCCTCTGGCAACTGGGCTCGAGGCCTACAACCTCTCGTTCCAGCGGCAGGTCCTCGTGCAAAGGCTCGTGAAGGCCCTGGCAGCCAGCGGCCCCTGCCCGACGATGGCGGCCGGCGCGCCCTACACGTTCCCCATCGACATGTCCGCCGGGAGCCTTCGCCGCCTTGCGGCCTTCAACGCCTCGCTTGACCCGCAGAAGCCAGCCCTCCACATCTACGGGGCGCGCGAGCTCCTCGATTGCAGGCTGGTGAGCCTGCAGGGCGGCGCCCAGCCTGCACGCGTTAGCACCCGGTCAGAGGATGAGGAGCTTATCGTCTTCGCTGAGGAACCCATGCCACTCTGCGGCGTGCTCGTCCTCACTGTCGCCTAAGAGGCACCCAGCAGCTCACAATGACATTGCGCCCGGCCGCCATGGCCGGGCGCTGCCATCCCTCTTGAGTGAGGATGCGCAGGCGCTCAAGAAGCGCCTGCTCAGGGCCAGACCTGTTCAAACTGGCCACCACGCACCTGGAAGATGTAGACCTTTTGCTCCAGGAGGTCGCCGTTTTCATCGTAGGCGATGCGGTGAGCAAGCCCCTGGTAATCGAGGTTGTGGATGGCCTCAATGAGCTTGGGGGCGGCAAAGCTGCGCGCCCTGAGCGCGGCCTGCACCAGCACGTCCATGGCCATGTAGCCGACGATGCTGTAGGTATCGGGGTTGCGTTGCTCCACTGCCTGGTACTGGCGCACCCACCTCTCATCCACCACAGCCCGCGGGCTCGGCGTGAAGCCACTCACATAAACGCCTTCGGCCGCCGGCCCGGATTCATCGATGAGCACCGAAAGGAAGCAGGCGTCGCCACACATGATGGGCACATCGATGCCGGCAGCACGTACCTCAGGGATGAGCACGTAGCCTTCCGTCTCGTAAGTGGCAAGGAATATAGCTTCGGGCCCAGCTGCCTTCAGTTGCCGAACAATATCGGCATAGCTATCGAGCCCAGACTCCACCGGGAGCGAGAGCCCCACATCCGCCCCGAGCTCCGCAAGCCTCCGTGCCAGGAGGTCCCGCAGGCCCTGCCCGTATTCATCATTCACGTACACGATGGCCACCTTGCGCACGCCCAGCTGCTGCACCAGGAACTCCCCATCCACGCGACCCTGTGCCGCGTCGGTGGCATTGACGCGGAAAAAGTTGCGGTACCCGCGCCGGGTAAGCTCCACGTTGCTCGCCGTTGGCGTTATGACAACAAGGTCCAGGTCCTTGTATATCTCCATGGCCGCCAGCGTCTGGCTGCTGTTGTAGTGGCCGATGAGGCCAAGGACCTCTCTGCCGGCGTTCAGCTCAGCAGCCACCTGCTGCGCCACAGAGAGGGCAACCTCAGTATCTGCCTCATCATCCAGGCCAACCACCTTTATGCGCCGCCCAAGCAGCCCGCCCTGGGCATTGGCCTGCTCCGCGCGCAGCCGCGCCCCGCCGAGGACAGTCTGGCCGCCGTTTGCCTGAAAGCCAGAAAGCGGCACCGCCACATAGGCGACCACCTCTCCCTTTGGCTGCGGCCGGCCGCAGGCACCAAGCGCAGCCAGAGCCAGCATAGCCCCGCCTGCGGCAAGAAAGCGCCGCCTGGCCCTAACCGGAACCGACCCTTTCCACCCCGCCACGCCTGTCACCCCGCCCTCAATGCCTGCTGGAGCGAGCATAGAGCTCATCCAGCGTAGCCACAAGGTCCGAAAGCGAGGCCACCTGTTCGGATATATCCTGGCTCAGCCTTTGCATGCGGCCACTCTCGGCCCCTTGAGCCTCAATGAGCAGCATCTGGGAGTACATGGTGCCGAGCTTGCTGATCGTGTTCTCAAGTTGCAGCTCCGCGCGCTCCATGGCCTCGCTGAGCGCCATCAGGTTGCCAAGCTGCTCTCGCTTGCTCGCAAGCGCCTCCATCAGCTCCTTCCTCGTCGCCTCGGTTGCCTCGGCACCCAACCGCTCCTCGTAGCGGCGCAGTTGCTGCGGCACGGCCTTCATGTCCCGTTGCAGGAGAGAATCCGCCCGCAGCTGATCCAGCCGCTGCGCAAGCCCGTAGATCCCAGCAAGCCACTCATCCACCCGCTGTGTCACCTCCGCCAGCCGCTCCCGCATCGGCCCCTGACGGCGCCGCCGCACCTGAAGCTCCATCGCCTGCCGGTACTGCAGCGCCTGCTCCAGGCGCGCCTGCAGGGCTTTGTCCCGCAGCGCACTCGGGCTGAAGCGCTGCCGAAGAAGCTCCGCAACCGCCGCCGCAGCCGCCTGCTCGTCCGTAATGCTCGTGTAGATAATGAGAACTTCCGCCAGCCCAAAAAGAATCAGCCAGTACCACCAGCGCCAAAAGCTAAATGGCCGGGGCAGAAGCCCAACCAGGATGATGGCAAGCGCCAGGGTTACAGCGCTTTCGATGCGCGTGATGGCATGCACAAGAATTGCGCGCCAGGCCCGCCGCTGCAGGGGCGTGGAAAGCCGCCCCTTCACCGTTTGGCCTCCAGCGCACGCGAGAGCCTCTGCGCCAGCTCATCCAGTTCCGCACGGCTCGCCCGGCCCGTGCTGCCGCGCCTGAGCCCGAAGCCATCGCCAACGTAGCGCGGAATGACATGTAGATGCGCGTGCATCACCACCTGCCCGGCTGGCGGTTCGTTGGCCATCCAGAAATTGACGCCATCGCAACCCAGGGCCCCCTTCATTGCCCGCGCGAGGCGCGCAGCAACGACAAACATAGCTGCCGCCAGCTCGTCGCTTGCCTCATAGATGTCCACCACGTGTGCACGCGGCACCACCAGGGCATGGCCGCGCGTCACGGGGTTGATGTCCATGAAGGCAGCGGCAAGCTCGTCGGTGTAGACGAAGCTTGCCGGCTCCAGCCCGGCCATAATGCGGCAGAAAACACAGCTGCTAACTGGAGGCTGCATGAGAACACGTTCCTTCTGGCTTTCTGGCCATTATGCTGTGCCCCCACCGCAGCCGCAAGCGCGAACCGCTCTCAGGCCTGTGCCAGCCTCACGTACTGCAGCCGCGGCACAATGAGCGGGGGGTAATGCATATCGCGGACGTACGGCTTGGTCAGCCAGTATTCCACATCGTGGTACAAGGGAACTATCGGCGCTTCCTCAAGCACCAGCCGCTCTGCCTCCAGGTACAATGCGTGGCGCCTGGCCTTATCCAGCTCCAGCGCGGCCTGCTCCAACAGGCTATCCACCTGGGGGTTGCTGTAATGGCTGTGGTTGTCATTGCTCTTGCTGTGGAACAGCACCTGCAGGAAGTTCTCCGGGTCGGGGTAATCGGCGATCCAACCAAGAATATAAGACTGATATGGCCGCCAAGGATCGGCCAGCCCTTGCAGAAAGTAGCCCCACTCCCGCTGCTCGATGCCAATGCGCACACCCAAGTGCTCTTCCCACAATGTGGCGATGGCCCGCGCAATCTCATCTGTGTATGGGGAGCTCGAGCTCACGTACAGCGTAACCGGCGGCAAACTCTCCGCCCGCCCGTAGGCGGAAAGGGCAAGCTCCCTCCGGGCAGCCCCAGGGTCGAAGGGCGGAGCAGCAAGTCCAGTATTGTCGTAATCGGGCATCAGGGGCGGAACCACGGTGTGAGCCGCCGGCACCGTCTTCTTGTAGAGGACGTCCACGATCTTCTGCCGATCCAGGGACATGGCAAAGGCTCGCCGCACGTGCACGTCCTCAAAGGGTGGCACCTGACAATGGAAGCCGACGTAAAAGGTGGCCAGCTGCTCGCTTACCGTAAGCTCCTGGCTGAGCTCATTTGCCGGATCCGTCAACCTGGGCAGGTCGCCTACGCCCACAGGCGCCGCATCGAGCTCATCGTTTTCGTACATCGTCACGGCATGCCCGGCTCCGAGCAGAAAGCGCACCCTTTCCAGCGCCGGCCTGGGTTCCCTGTAGTAGCTGGTGCTGGCTTCCAGCACGATCTCCTGCCGCGCCCGCACCGAAGCAAGCCGGAACGGCCCTGTGCCGTTCGCCGCCTTCACCGGGTCGCTCAGCCCAATGCGTTCCCGATCCACGACAAAAGAGACGGGGTGCGTGAGTTTGGCCAGGAACGAAGCCCTTGGGGCGTCGATCTCGATCTCAACAGTGCGCGGGTCCACGACGCGCACGCCAGAGAGCGACGGCGCTGCCCCGGAAAGCATCTCCCGCGCACCCACAATATCCCCGAGGTAGGTTGCTGCCACCGGGGAACCCGTCGCAGGGTGACAAGCGCGTTCGAGCGAGAATTTGATGTCCTCGGCCGTGACGGGCCGGCCACTATGGAAGCTAATGCCCTCGCGCAGCTTGAAGGTGTACACCCGGCCATCGCCGCCCAGCGTGTAGCCCTCCGCCAGATCCGGAACGAGCTCGAGCGCCGGCGTCGCCGTCATCAGGCCACTGTAAATCTCCACTATGTAGGTGGCAGAGGTGCTATCCTGGCTCAGAGCGGGGTCGAAGGTCGGTGGCATGGCCCCAGGCAGCCGCAGTTCGCCCCGCCGCCGGGGTTGCCTTTGGGCAGGTGCCGGTGTTGGCACCACCCGCTCCCAGGCAAACCGTGCCAGCGAGCAGCCCAATAGCGGCATAGTGGCCACACCAAAAAGGCCCAAGCTCAAGAAGCGCCGGCGAGCCAGACCGTTGTGCATCGGCATCCTCTCCATTAGCAAGCACCGCCATTGTAGGTTCACCAGCGGGATCGTGCCAGAACCCCCTCCAGCCTTGCTGCTGCGGCAGGATGCGCTATCCTCATTGCCAGCACACAACGAAGCCGGAGGTGGCATGCCCCTGCATCTGTACCGCCTCGAACCAGCCATAGCCATTGCCTTCTGCTGCCAGCTGCTTGCCGGGGAGTGGGTTGCTTACCTCAAGGCCCGCTCCGCAGCTGCAGGAGTCGTGTTGCACCTGAGCCTCACGCAGGCGGAAGCGCTGGCCAGGGAACTGCGAGAGGCGCTGCACACGGCAAAAAAGCCCCTTGTTTCGGTTGCGCCGTGCCCCCCAAGCCACCCGCTCCTCTGCCAGCCCCCAGAGCTTGAGGCAACGCCGACAAGCCTCGCCGTGCACACCCCAGTCAGCGGCAGGTTCCTCGCGATCCGCGCGCAGGGTTCGCTCGGCCAGGAGCCTTTCCTTGTGGAAGTTTGGGGCACGCCGGAGCAGTTGCTGGCCCTGGCAATGCAGATCGAGGAACAATCCCAAAGCCTCCGCTGCTACACTGACGGGAGCAGCAATCACCACGCCATGCCGCTGGGGGGCCCCGATGCAACAGTGCACGGCAAGCTATGATGCCAGTTACTACCAGGAGACGGGCAACAACTACCGCGAGCGGCTGGAGTTCCGCCTGGCCAACCTGTGGCGGGCACTTCTCGTCTGTGCCTGGCTGCGCCCAGCCACCGCGCTCGACGTTGGCGGTGGCATGGGGCTTCTTGTGGAGGCACTGCGCGGCCTGGGCTGCTCAGCCTTTGGCCTGGAGCTCAGCCTCTACGCCATTGCGCAGGCGCCGCCAGCCATCCGCCGCTCCTTCTGCCAGGCTGATGCCCTGGCGCTGCCCTTTGCCGATGGCACCTTCGACCTGGCCGCATCCGTCAATGTGCTCGAGCACATACCAGCACCCAGGCTCCCGCTTGTCCTGAAGGAGTGCGCCCGGGTGGCTCGGCGCGGCCTGTACCTTGAGGTCACAACTCTGGAGGATCGTGGCGCTATCCATCGCGACCCAACCCATTGCACAAAGCTCTCCGCCTCAGGCTGGGCGCAGCTTCTCTCACAGGCGCTGCCAGATTGGCGCATCTGGCAGCCATTCCGCCTGCCGCGCTTCAAGAACGGCGTCTTCCTCTGCCGGCCATAGCGCAAGATGCAGGCCAAGCAATCCTGCCCGGCAGGGCGCGCTCCGTAGCGCTGCTTGCTCCAGGGTGGGCACCCATTACGGGCTGCCGGGGCCACACGCAAGCCCTAGCCTGTCCAGCTGCCTCTTACAGGCCGCGCCTACGCTCCACTCAGGGCTACAGCAACGCCGCCATCCTTGAGCGGCAGCGAAAGCACCGCCACTGCCTGCTCTAGGGGCGCCGCGCCATCCGCCGCATAAGGATTGAAAGGATACACTGGCCAGCGCAGGCTCGCCCCGGCAGGCAGTTCAAGCCGGCAGCCGCGATGCCTGAGGCACACGGGCCTTTCCCAGCACATCTCCAGGTTTTCCCTGCCCACCGTGGCTCTGGTGTCACCGTTGCAAGCAAGTTCTTGGCCTGGCTGCAGCCGGAGTGGCAGCTGAGCCAGCGCCCCCGCTGGGCCAAGCATCTGCAGGAGAAGCTTGTCCCCCTGCACGCTCGCCACAATGCGACACTCTGCCCCGGCATAGAGCAAGGCCACTGCATCTTGGCCTTCCCCAGGGAGCAGCCGCCCGGCAACCGGAACGTAGCCTTCGGGCCGTCCCGCCTCGAGGACAAAGTTGCTCCACTCCGGCTGGTTCTTGGAGTTCCCTCCCCCGATGATGAGCCCGACGCCCTCCAGCCACACGCTGAGAAAGCTCTGACGATCCATCCCCCAACGGTTCTGCGTCGTAGGTGCAGCAAAACCGCTCAGGCAATAAAAGAACCTGCCCGAGCGCCGCAGGATGGCCAGGCCCTCGTCGTGGACATGATAGGAGGGGAGATCATGCAGGATGGGCTCCTCCGGCCCGCTGTGGTAGTACAGGTAGGCGCTGGCAAGGCGTGGGCTTAGGCCATACTCAGCACTCGCCACCTTCATGCTGCCGCTTGTCACAATGTATTCCACGTGCGGCTCCCTGCGCTCCCGGCGCCGCTGCACCATTCGCTCCACCAAAAAGCGCACAAAGCGCCGCCCCTGCGGAAAAAGGCTGAAGGCCGAGTGCGCCTGATCCGGGATGCTATCGTGATACTTGACACGCCCATCGATCGTCTCGATCGGGCTGCCGTCGGGGTAGGTGTAGCGGATGTGAAACTCAGTGGCCCTTTCCAGGCAGGGCAGGACCCGCTCATCGCCGGAAAACTCATGGTACAGCCCAATCGCGTGCGTGTAGACGAAGTTGTAGCTTGTCGTCGGCCCCTCGTGCTCCTTCCAGTACCCCTGCGGCGTCTGTTCCGCCAGAGCTCGCTCAATCATCCCCCGGCCAACCTCTTGCCAATCGGCACGGCCGAAGATCTGGCCAGCACGGTAACAGGCCATCCCGTTCCAGGTCGGTATGTTGTGCACGGGCGCGGTTTCCAGCTGACGAGCGATGCCATTGTAGGCGAGTGTCAACCCTTCCTCCCAACGGCGCCGACGAGCCGGTTCCAGCCACGGCAAGAGCAGAGCATAAGTCTCCAGCCAGTGATACATCGACCAGGGCATGTAAATGGGACCCCAAGTTGAGCCATCAACCTTCACGAACTCGACTGTCCCATCCGGGTTCTGAAAATCGCGCCAGGCATCGGCCCCCCTCAGGGCGTAATAAAGGATTCGGTCATCCCCGAAATAGGGGTTCGCGGGGTGCTTGGCGGTGTAGAGCAGTGCCAGGGGAAACACGATATCCTGGTTTGTCACCGCCCACCCTCCAGCAGTGAGGAAGCGGCCACTTTTCTCATCAAAGCGGGCCAAGTTGGCTTCCACATCCTCCACCAGGAAGCGCAGGTAAGCCTCACGAACGTCAAACCGCTCTTGTGCCACGGCCGAGAACCTCCTACAGGGGGAAGCGCGCCGCAAGCCTAGCGCAGCAGCACGCCACAGGCAACCCTGCCTGCTGTGTCACCAATCCGGCCAATTGCCACACGAGGACGATCGGAACGATCCTGGCAGGCGAAGCCCCTAGCGCGCGTAGGGGTCGGCAGCATCCCGCAGGCCGTCGCCCACGAAGTTGAAGGCGAGCACTGCGAGCACCACGAAGAGGCCAGGCAAAAGCAGCCATGGCGCATGGGCCACAGTGCGGAAGTTCTGCGCGCCCTGCAAGAGCACGCCCCAGCTTATGACAGGCGGCCGCAGGCCGATGCCGAGGAAGCTGAGCGAAGTCTCGCCCAAGATCATGCCGGGGATGGAGAGCGTGAGCGAGGCAATGAGATGGCTCAGGAAGGAGGGGACAAGATGACGCACGATGATGCGCATCTCACTTGCGCCAGCAAGCCTTGCGGCCATGACGAAATCCTCCTCGCGCAGAGCCATGAACTTGCCGCGCACAACCCGCGCCAGGCCGCTCCAGCCGATGAGCGAGAGGATCACCGTGATGCCGAAGTAGACCTGCACCGGCGGCCAATCCGGCGGCAAGGCCGCACTCAGGCCCATCCAGAGCGGGATGGAAGGGATCGAGATGAGCATCTCGATAAGCCTTTGCACCACGAGATCCACCGCGCCGCCGTAGTATCCGGAAACGCCGCCAATGAGCGTGCCGAGGACCATGCTCACCATCACGCCCACTAGACCTATCGAAAGCGAGATCCGCGCGCCATAGACAATGCGCGAAAACATGTCCCGGCCCATGCCATCCGCCCCGAAAAGAAACAGGGGCTGATCGGCCTCCACAAGGCCAAACAAATGCCGATCCGAGCGGATGAAACCCCAGAGCTTGTAGGGCGCCCCGCGGACGAAAAAGTGCAGGTAATACTTCTTGTCCGGGTCGGGCACGAAGAGCATGCGGTATGTCTCTGGGTCACGGGTGATCTTGTAGCCGTAAACAAAGGGCCGCAGGCTGAAACCCTGCTCATCCCAGAAGCGCAGCCGCTGTGGCGGTGCCTGGACGAAATCCTGGTTGGGGGCGTAGGGGTTGGCCGGGGCGACAAACTCGCAGAAGAGCGCAGCAGTGTACATCACGACCAGCACGATGACGCTCGCAATGGCCAGCTTGTGCTTGCGAAAGCGCCACCACATGAGCCGCCACTGAGAGGCAACGTAAATGCGCTCCTCAACTTCCGGCAGTTGGGCCGGCACAGCGCCATTTCCCTTGCCCTTGCTGGTTGCGGCCGCGAGCGCTCTTTCCTCCATTGCCTCCCCCTAGGTGTAGCGTATGCGGGGGTCGACCCACGCGAGCAGAATGTCCGAAACCAGGGTGCCTATCACCGTGAGAGAGCTGAGCAGCATTATGAAGCTCCCGGCCAGGTACATATCCTGATTGAGCAGGGCGTTGAGCAGGAGCGGCCCGTTGAGCGGCAGGCTGAGCACCACCGAAACGATGGTGGCGCCGGAGACAAGCCCCGGCAGAGTCCAGCCGACGGTGCTGATAAAAGGATTGATCGCAATGCGCACCGGGTACTTGAACAGCAACCGCATCTCCGGCAGCCCTTTGGCCCGCGCTGTGATCACGTAGGGCTTGCGCAGCTCGTCCAGCAGGTTGGCGCGCATCGTCCGGATCAAGCCCGCTGTCCCGCTTGTGCCGAGGATGACCACGGGGATCCATATGCGCTTCATCATGTCCAGCACTTTGGCCATGCTCCATGGTGCGTCCATATACTGCGGCGAGAAGAGCCCCGTAAGCGCAACACCCCAGCGGCTGAACGCAAACCATAGGAGGACCAGCGCCAGGAGAAAGTTCGGGATCCCGAGGCCAATGAACGAAAGCCCCGTGAATATGTAATCGCCCACCGAGTACTGCCGCACAGCGGAGTAGATGCCTATGGGGAAAGCGACGGCCCAGATGAAGAGCGTGGTGAAAAGCGAGACAACAAACGTGAGGATCAGCCGCTCCCAGATGAGCTCCGCCACGGGCCGGTTCCACTCGAACGACATGCCCATATCCCCATGCAGCAAGCGCCAGACCCAGTGCACGTAGCGCAGGTATACGGGCTTATCCAACCCGTACTGGCGCTTCAGGGCCGCTATCGCATCCTCGCTCGCCTGTGTCCCAGTCTGCGCCAGGTTCGCCATGTAAGCCGTGAGATAATCCCCTGGTGGCAGCTCGATGATGGCAAAGGCAATCACCGAAATGATAAGAAGAGTAGGCACCATGTATAACAGGCGCCGCGCTATGTACTGCAGCATCCAATCCCCCTAGCTTTCCAGCTCCTCCAAGAACCCCTCTGGGATCTCTGCCAGCCAGATATGCGGCAAGCCGCGGCGATCGGAGTTGAAGAGGACGTAGCGGCTGTCCGGGCTGAAGAACGGGTGCGGGTGCGTGTACTGCGGCCCGCCACAAGAGGCGCCGGAGTGGCAGAGGAGCTTATACCGGCCGGTGCGCAGGGAGCCAACGACCACTTCCCCGCCGGGGTAGACGTCGCTTGTGAAGAAGCGGCCGTCCCGAGAGGCGCTCGGATGCCAGAAGTACATGCCCCGTGACACCACCGACGGCCTTTCATCGCCCTCGCCAATCGTCACAAGGTTGCCCTCCTCGGCATCAGCCACAAGGGTGCTCAGTATCCGACCCGTCGTCCCGATCCAACACTGGTGGCCCTGGGTAGGGGCGCTGTAGGGCTTGCCGATGCACAGCGGCCTGCGGTTGCCGCCGTTCTTATCTATCAGGTAAATCGTGGCGCCCTCTTCCCCCACAAGGCGGACTATATTGCCCTCCTCGTCCAGCTTGCCCCCGCGGTTGTGCTGCACCAGGATGTCCTCCCCGCGCCCCGGCTCAAACTGCATATGCGGGTTGAGTATCTCCGGATCTCGGTGGATCACCTGGTAGGTACCCGTGCACAGGTCTATGCGCACCAGGCCGAAATCCCCCTCTGGCAGCCAGACGCCGGTGACGTAATAGCGCCCGTCAGGGCTGATCGTGCCGAGGTCGTACGGCCGCCGCAGCCCCACAACGAGCGCAACCTGCTCGCGCTCAAACGTCTCAAGCCAGATCCTTTTCAGCGCAAACTGCCACTGGCCCAGCCGCTGGACGTAGAGAACGGCCCGGCCATCGGGCGTGACCACAGGCCCACACAAAGCCCCCTCATCAGTGAGCTTGCGCAGCCAGTGGGTCTCCAGGTCGCAAAGCCACAACTCCCGGTCGAGGTCGTACGGGCCCTCAATGCTAGCAAAACGGGCGTACACGAAGTGCCGCCCGTCCGGAGTGAACACCGGGGATTCGGGGTAAATGTTCGTGTGAATGTAGGCTGCGCTTGTGAGCTGCACCAACTTGATGCCGGTGCTCTCATCCGGGAGCGGCCTCAGGCTCTCTCTGTGCGCAGGCGGCTTGCTCATGTCAAACCCTCCTTCGAGGCTCCCATGGTCCTCATCTTCACAATGCTAGATGGCGAACGCGGAGATCGAGCTATCCACGCTGGCAACGTAAAGGCCGAGCTCCTGCGCTGCCTTGCCAGCCTTCATGAGCCGCACTGGGGAACCGCAATCGAGATAAGCCGAGATTTTGCCCGCTGGCGCCACGAAGTAAACAAAGGGCCCGGCCACAGCCACCGCTATGCCGTGTGCGGCACCCAGCACCGAGAGGCCATGCACTTCTTCCTCCAGCGCCACATGCCAGAGCTCCTGGCCGTTCCCATTCAGCGCATACACACAGCCGTTGAGCGAACCAGCAATCACCTCCGGCACGCCGTCGCCGTTCACGTCCAAGCATTCCAGGGCGCTGATCTCCTCGCCAGTGAAGAACTCCCACAGGCGCTCTCCAGTGCCGCTCCAGGCGTAGACGCAAGTGTCAATTGCGCCCACGAGCATCTCCAGGTGCCCATCTCCATTGACATCGGCTGCGCGCACGACATTTGCCCCGGGGCCGTAGCGCGGCCGCACGACCCAATAAGGCCAAAGGGGCTTGCCCGTCGCGTCAATGCATTGGAAAGTCCACCATTCGGTGACGGCCAGAACCTCCGGCACCCCATCTTCGTTCATGTCGGCGCTGGTCAAGTCGTTGACGCCGTGAATCACCTCACAGCGCCACAGCTCATGCCCATCGGCAGGCGCAAAGGCGTGAACGTGGCAGTTGTTGGAGCCAGCGACAACGGCCCTGCCGCGGCCAGGGCCGAAATCCACGGCCATCACGGCCTCCACAGTGGGCTCGTGCAGGTAGTAGGGCAGCTCGTGCCGCCACAGCTCCCGGCCAGCTTCATCCAGAAGGTAAACGTGGTGATCGGCAGACCCGACAATGACCTCTGGCCGGCCATCGCCGTTGACATCGGCAATGGAGAGCGCGTTCACCCGCCCTCCGCAGGAAAAGGCCCAGCCGAGCTCTCCCCCGGCCACCAACCAGACGGTGCCACCCTCCGTGCCCACGCACAGCTCCCCCTGAGCCCCCAAGGCCATGGCCGTCGGCACTTCACCTTCTGGCAGGTGCGCTCGCCAAAGGCGACTGCCAGCCTTGGCCAACCCGAGGCGCTGCACGAGGGGCGGCCGCGCTGCCGCAGGAGCGGGGCACGGCGCGCTCAGGGCAGCGGCCACAGCCTCCTGCAGCTCCGGTGCTGGTGGCAAGGAGAAGCTCTGCCGCCCACCCTCGACGTGCATGCGCCTTCCATCCCCAAGCACAAGCTCACCCGCGCAAGAAGCGCAGATTTGCGCCTGAGCGCGCTCCAGTTGCAGGAGCAAAGTAACGGGGCAGGACGCCTCGAATACCGTTGTGCCGCCTGCCGCCACCCGCGTGACGCCAGCAAGCAGCAGCTCCCCCCGCGAGAGGTAGGCAAACGCCGCGTCGGTCTCCAGGCCGCAAAGCTGAGCCAACTCCTCGCCGGCCCCAGCTATCGCTGGGCTCCCGAGAGAAAGGCGCACGGCGCGCTCCCCAAGGCGCTCAAGCGGCGGATAAGGGCCTTTCGTGCCAAACAGGTTGAAGAAAGCCAGATGCTCGCCTGCATTGAGCCGCCGAGAAAGGCGTTCCTGCAGTACTTGAACGGTTTTGCGCCCACCATTGTAGGGGTACTTCTCCCAGGCGCCCCAGATCTCTGGCTCCTCCTTTAGGACGAGCGTCACCGGCGCTGAGATCCCGGGAGCGCAGCGAAGCTCCATCGTCGGGCCATCCTGTTCGACGCGCAGCAAACCCTCTTCTGCCCGCAGCTGCACGCTCCCGACGGCACGCCACAGGCAGCGGGCATCGTAGCTGCCGGGCTCCAGTGCCCTGGCCTCATCCATCACGAGGTACCACTGGCCAGCCAGCTCTAAGATATGCCGCGTCCAATCGCAGCCGGCATAGCCGCGCGCGGTGCTGCGCGCATACCCGAACGGCTCAAGCCAGGTGGCCTCCCCGAGCTCCATGTAGGGCGGGATGAGCGCACCGCGGCCCTCCCGAAAGAGCAGAAGAGTGTTGTGAAACTTCTGCGGCACCTGCATGTAGTCCGCATCTGCAAGCCAAATGCGCCCTTTGCTCGTATAGCGCAAGATGGCGTTGCCGTCGTAGTGCAGGTGACCACCATTTGACAGCCCGTCCAAGAGCAGGTAGTCATCCTCGGGATTCAGTGAGTGCCGGAAGACGATCTTGTCAAAGGCTTTGCTCTCCTCGATGTGCTCAGGCCCAGCAAAAGCCTGGAAGTACAGCGGTTCCACCGGCAGCGCCGCCACGTGGAAATACCGCCGCAGCGGCCGCCCCTCCCCTATGTCAATGTCGTACTCGTAGCCAACCGGTTGAATCCCGTGCGGGGCAAAAGAGCCAGCCGCCTGCCCTGGCCCGTACCGCGGCCGCACCTGCTCCTTGCGCGCAAGCACCGGGGCATATGCCGGGTCCCGCAGCACAGCTGCCACCGCTTTGTAGTACGGCACCTCTGAGAAAGTCCCCGACCACTCGCGCACGTCGCCGTAAGGAACCTGGTAGCCGAGGTTGTCCATTGTGGCAATGCCCAGGTCCAGGCAAAGCCGAGCCATGCCGCTGTCGATAAACGTGCGGTCCGGCCGGATCAGAGCGTACCTCAGCGTGTGGTAAAACGTGAGCCACTGGTAGCTGTTGCAATCCTCGTTGGCCTTGAAAGCCAACGCCTGTGGCCGGAAGCACTCATCAGCCTCCCGCAGCCACTCTTCCGCCTCTTTCCAGCGGTAATACTTGCCAAAGTACTTGGCCCCCAGGAGCAGCCCAAGCGCGGCAAAAGTGTAGTGATTGTGCCGCGGCGAGGGCCGCGTCGGCTTATGGCTGCGCGCGTGCTCGTACATGTACTGCACATACCAGAGGAGGTGGTTCGTGATGTAGAGCCTGTCCTCATCGGTAAGGACTGGGCATTCCTCGACCACATCCCAGGCGCCAAGCATAGGGGCGGATTGGAAGTCCGCATCGAACCCCCACGGGGACCAGGGGCCGGTGCCGGGGTCGTTCACAGCACTGTGGTACATCACCTTGAAAGTATCCCGGTAGGCGAGCGCAAAGCGCTCATCCCCAGTGAGGTGATACATGAGCCCAGCGTGAGAGACGATAGGCGTTGCGCGCCGGTGCTCGCCCTGCTCTATCCGCCTGTAGGCAAGCTCCAGAAGCTCCTGCCGATGCGCTGGCGTGCACTCGAAGCTCACCGTCGGGTACCGCTCCAGGAATGCCCCGCTGATGCTGATATCGTGCAAGTACGGCAGGTAAGTGCGCCGCCCCTCTCGCCGCAGCGCCGCAATAGCCCGGCCCACCGCTCGCCGTACGCCGGCGACGTCAGACCCACCGCAGACTATCAGGTTCGTCCCCTCACCCCAAGGGTCGCACACAGTCTGCAGGACGTGGCCTCCAGGCCCGGGGTAAGCGTGATCCACCGCGACATAGTAGCAGTGATAGAGCTCAAAGAGCAGGGCGTTGTTGGCAATATTGCCCAGCGCGATGATATTGCACCCCTCTCGCCTCTGGGCCGCTGCAGCCTCCGGCAAGAGAACACGTGTGGGGCCGGCCACAGCCCCCTGGATTTCCTCCTGCAGCGCGTAGGCAAGGTCCAAGTAAGGTGCCTCCGCTGGCGCCACGATGAGGAGACGGGGTTCGCCCTCGGCATCTATAAGCTCCGTCTCGCGCACGATGGGCTTGAGGGCAGACAAAACCATGCGGCTTGGGCCAAGCTCAGCCCAGGGGAGCACATGCGGCAAAGAAGGCATTCTCATCCTCCGCAAGAATCTTCGCGTTGGGCGGGGCGCTGTCTGCGCCCCGCCCAACAGCATGGTTGGACCTCACTAGGCCTGTTTGAAGAACCAGGTGGGCGGGTTCGCGTTTCCAGGCGCAAGGTTGACAGTCCCGAGCAGGTGTTTCTCCGGCACATTGCGGAACTTGTTCTTGACGATTACAGGCCACTCGCGCGTGACCACGGTCCCAATCGTCCAGAGGTTCTCGGCGTTCAGGCGCATCATCTCCATGGCCACCTCGAAGCGCTTCTGCTCGTCGGGTGTGGCCTTGGCCTCCTCGTAAAGCTCGATGACGCGCAGCAGGTCGCCCTCCGGCTTGACACCTTGCTTGCCGCCGCTTGCATACCACAGCCCAGAGAGCGGCGCAATGCGAGAAGCAGTTCCATAGGGCATGACCCACCACGGGTAGACCAGGAACAGCGGGTATATCATCTCCTCGTTGCCCCATGTGGCCACCTGTAGCTCATTTGCCGCCATCTTCTCGTAGTGTACAGAGCGTTCCTGGTTATCCAGGATCGTCTTGATGCCCACTGCCTCCCAGTATGTCTTCACGAGCTCGTGTGCCTCCCCGATGCCGACAGCCGAGATGATTATCGTGAGCGGCCCTTGCTTGTCCGGCCGCAGCCGGAATCCATCGCTGTCCTTCTCGGTGAGGCCGAGCTCATCGAGCATCTGGTTGGCCTTATCCGGGTCGTACTCCGTCCAGGCTTTCTCCCAATCCGGGTTGTAGCCAGGGCTTTCGGGGATAAGGGTGGATTGGCGAGGCACTGCCAGCCCCAGGTAGGCGACCTTGCTTATCTCCTCGCGGTTGATGGCCACCGAAAGCGCCCGGCGGAACTCCTTGCTGCGCAGGAACTGCGCCACCACCGGGTCCTTATCCCAGTTCTGGTTGAACATGAGCACGAACTCGCTGCCGAGCGTGTTGGGCCACATCAGCACGCGGTAATCCCCTTTCTCGCGGTTCTCCATGTAGAGCGGGATGTCCTTCACCTGCATGTGGCGGTATTGCATGTCGATCTCACCCGCAATGGCCTTGAGCGTCACCAGCTGCCGATCCTGCAGCAGCTCGTGCGTCACCCTGTCGATGTAGGGGAGCTGGTTGCCCTGTGGATCCACCTTCCAGTAGTAGGGGTTGCGCTCGCACACCCAGAGCGTGGCCGTCGGTTCCCCGTTGGTGATCCAGGGATGCAATACTGGCAGCTCCTTGTTGTTCAGCCAGGAGTTCTTGTTGGCAAAGAGCTGGTTCCAAGTCTCCACCCCCGCTTCTTTGATGGCTGCCTCCAGCTTGTCCTTATCCGCGTACTTGGGGTGAAACTGCTGCAGGTAGTGCTTCGGGGCATAACAGACAAACTCGCTTGCCATCTGCATCTCAAAGAGGCCATACGAGCGCGAGAAGGAGATCTTCACGGTGTAGTCGTCGATCTTCTCCATCTTGCCGAACTCATCCCCCAACATCATCCGCGAGAACTTCACGGGGGTGAGCTCCTCGTTGAGCTGTATATCCTCGTACCAGAACATGAAGTCGTCTGCCGTGAAGGGATGCCCATCGGACCAGCGCATGCCCTCGCGCAAGTGCAGCGTGAACTCGGTGGCATCCTCATTAACTTCCCAGCTCTTGGCCACATTGGGGATCACCTTGGTGCTATCTGGGCTCCACTTGAGCAACGTCTCGCCCACGATGCGGTACATGCCGTAGGCATCCGATGGCCCGAGCCAGACGCGCCGCCAATTGCCACCGTACTGGCCGATCTCCTCCACCACATCGAGGACAAGGGGCTCCTTGGGCAGCCGCTCCTCCACAGGCGGCAACTTCCCGGCCTTGACAAGCTCTGCCAGCGCCGGCGGCTCCTTGTACTTGGCGGGTGCAGCAGGCGTCTCGGCTGGCGCGGCGGGTGTGGCAGCGGCCTCAGTGGGCGCCGCCGTCGGCGGGGCAGCTGTAGGCGCAGGAGTACCAGCTGCGCAGGCGGATGCAAGCAGGGTGCTCGTAGCTATGCCGGCGTACTTGAGAAACTCCCGTCTGTCCAAGCGCAAGCCTTCCATCTTGGCCTCCTCTCGTTCTTCCTCATCACTTTGCCCAATGGTCCGATTGCTTTCAAAGAAAGCTGACGGCCGCTGCTCCTTGTCCTCTGCTCTCTTGCTTGCCACCTCCTGGAGCATGGTTACACAGCAGATTCTACAAGGTGGTATGAAATCACGTCAACCGACAAAACCACTCCCCACTCTTTGCCGCAAGCTCTGCCGGGGCCTGTCTCCAGGTAGCAGCAAGCCAATATGCTCTCTATAATGGCGCACTTGAGTTTGCGCGCCAGCCGATTTCCGATGGCACGGCAGACAGGAGGTGTGCTTTGGCGCTGCGCGAGGAGTACCTGGCATATATCGCTCAAGGGCTGCAACAGGACAGGAGCAAACTGGCAGAGGCGCTTGCCGCCTGGCGAACCTCGGGGCCCGTGGGCCCCTTCGGCTACGCGCCGCCAGGCCTCCCGCTCGCACTCGGTTGCTGCGCTGCGTTCCTGCACCGGCACGGTGAACGCGACCCTCGCTTGGCGAAGTTCGCCAAGGAATGCCTCTTCGCTTACCAGGATCTTGCAGCGGAGCTACCAGCAGAGCTCAAGGCGCCTCACCCAGAGTACCACCTTGGCACCCCGCCGCTGGATGGTCTCTTCATGCTGCCCCACTTCCTGGCCGCTCTCGCTGACCTGCGGGCAGCCGGTGCCCTGAGCCAAGAAGAGAGGGCTCTTGCGGCACAGCTGACGGCAGCATCCCTTCACCCCCTTTTTCATTTCCCGGAGTGGGGCGCTCACAACCGGGCCATGCTGCGAGCAGCAAGCCTCGCCATGGCCGCGGCAACTTTCCCCGAGCACGAGGATGCGCCGGCTTGGCAAGCGCTTGCCCGCGTGCTTGCCGAGGATAGCTGGGGCCGTTGGACCATCGGGGATGCTGCCCTGTACCTGCCGATCTGGCTGCGCGCCCTCATCTGGTATGCAGACGCACAAGGGGGCCAGGAGTACTGGCACTTCCCACAGACGCGCTTCTATTATCGACTGATTGTGGAACTGCTCACGCCGCTGGGGTCTCTGCCCGATTATGGGGACTCGTGGTGGATGCCGAGCGCGGGCTGGTACATCCCCTGCCTGGAAAGAGCAGCGCGCGAGCTTCGCGAACCTCACCTCAAGTTCGCCGCCGAAACCATCTACCGCCAGCTGCGCGCACAGGGCCTGCCAGATGCAGGCACAGCCTTGCTGCTTCTCGACGCCTGGCGTTGGGCCGACGACTCCCTCCAGCCCGAAAGGCCCTTCGGCCTCTACCCGGCAGCTGCGGACGACCTAGTGGCCAAGAAGGTCGTCATGCGCACTGGCTGGGAGGATGAGGCCACTTACCTCTGCCTCAACTTCCGCGACGAGGGGGATTTTGGCCTCGCCGCGCGAGATTACCTGCGCCAGACGCTGGCCGTCATGGCCGAGAAGGCTCACCATGGCCACGCGGATGAGAATAGCATCGTCTCGTTCATCTCCGGCGGCTCGGTCCTCCTGCACGATGCCGGCTACAGAGAGGTGCTCCCGGGTGGCAGCGCCTACAGAGGGGATTATTACCACAACCGCCTGGTCTGGCGGCGTAGCCTGTACACGGGCGAGCAGCCACTGCTTGAGTTCCTGGAAGAGGGCGGGCAGTACCACCTTGTGCGCACGCAGAGGCTGCACCGCGAGAGGCTTTCGTTTGCAGATTACAGCCGCACCCGCGTCCTTGACGAGGAACGCGGCCTGAGCTGGGATCGCGCCTTGCTCCTTCTACCAGAGTTGGGGTGTGCTGTGCTCTTCGAGCTCCTCACGTTCCTGAAGTCGGGCCCAATAACGCTTGCGAGCCTTCTCTGGAGCGAGAGCGTGCAGCAGGTCGGGCAGTGCCTGTACTGCCTGCGGACGGAGAGAATCGAAGGGTGGACAAACCCTCAACGTTGCCAGCTGCTGGCCTGGCTCGGCACTCCGGATGGCGTGGCTGTGCGCATCGAGCGCGCTCGCCGGCACCGCCAGGAAGAATCTGTCCTTGCGGCTAGCTGGGCAGGGCAGGTGAGTGCCGGCCAGGGCTTTTGCCTGGCCACAGTGCTGTGGCCAAGGCCCTGGGCTGAAGGGGCACTGGGGGAAGCCTCTTTTGAGCTCATCCGCCCGCAAGAGCAGCAAGAAGGCCTTGCGCTGCAGCTGCAGGTGCCGGGCAAGCGGCTCACGATTGGCGTACGCAGGGAGCTCGCCCGCGGTGTAGAGCAGAGCCCCGTTCGGCCAACCTATGACCCCGCCCGCAGCGCCCTGCAGTTCGCTTTCTGGCACACCGATGCCGCCCTCTTCATCGCCGAGGAGGGCCAAGGCGGCAGCCGGTACGCTGTCGTCGAGGCCACCTTCCTTCGCAAAGAGCAGAACGTCCTCTTCGAGGCGGAACCGGCTGCCCTCTTCCAGCCGGATGCCTCGCTGCGAGCCGGCATTCCCCGCTGGCGCAAATGGGAGTGGTCCACCCCAGCATAAAGCCAAGAGCCACGCGCTCGAGCTTATGCCTCAAGGTCCCTGCGCATGCGCTCAAACTCTTCCCGGCTGAGCTCTCCACGAGCGTACCGCGCTCGCAAGATGGCCAAAGCATCGCTGCCCGCCGCACCGAATGCCGCGCGCCTGGCAGGCCTCAGCGCCCCCCAGAGGACTGCTCCAGCGACGCCCAGCAGCAAGATGAACAGCAAGACGCCAAATATCCCCCATAAACCGCCAAACCAGCCACATCCTGCCGGCATATGCCACCACCACATGATAGTACCTCCTTGATTTATGCCCCACTACTTGTCGGGCAAGAGCCACGAGGCACATCTTGCCACAAGCTACATTGTATGTAATTCTACTAGTTCAGTCAACTTTCTTCGGCTGCTTACGGAACGGCTCTGCGCAACAACTGCGCGTTGACAGCGACGATGATTGTGCTTAGTGACATGAAGAGGGCGCCCAGTGCGGGCGACAGCAAGACCCCGCGTGAAGCAAGCGCGCCAGCTGCAAGTGGCAGTGCTACCAGGTTGTATCCAGTGGCCCAGAAGAGGTTCTGCATCATCTTCTTGTAAACAGCGCGGCCAAGCTTGATGACTGTAACCACATCTTGGGGATTGTTTCGGACCAAGATGATGCCCGCCGATTCGATGGCAACGTTGGTGCCGCTGCCAATCGCGATACCGACATCCGCGCGCGCTAGCGCAGGTGCATCGTTGATCCCATCTCCAACCATGGCAACGCGCTTGCCAGCGCGCTGGAGTCCGGCCACCTTCTCGCTTTTGTGCTCCGGCAGAACCCCAGAGAAGTAGAGTTTGATTCCCAGTTCGGCTGCCACCCGTCTTGCGACCTGCTCGCTGTCGCCAGTGAGCATGAGCACCTCCACGCCCAACCGCCGCAGCTCAGCGACGGCGAGGGCACTCTCCGGTCTAATGGCATCCTCCACAGCGAAGGCAGCCACTACCTGCTCACCCCCCACCAAGAAAACAACGCTCTGGCCGAGCTCTCCAGCCTGCTCGGCAAAGGCAGCCAGCTCCCGGGGTAGCTGTAATCCGAGGGCTGTAATCAGGGCAGGTCCGCCGACGTAAACCACCTCCCCATCGCTTTGGGCCCGGACTCCCTGGCCCCTGATAGCCTCAAATCCAGCAACCTCCGGAAGCAAGAGATGCCGCGCTTGCGCGGCGCGGCGGAGCGCGCGGGCGATGTAATGCTCCGAATCCCCCTCCACCGCCGCCGCCAGGGCTAACGCCTGCTCCGGCTCAAAGCCTGTCCTTGCCGCCATTGCCACTAGCTCCTGCTCGCCCTTGGTCAGGGTACCAGTCTTATCGAAGATGACGGCATCTACAGCGCAAGCCATTTCCAGTGCGAGCCTATCCCGCACAAGGATGCCCTTCCTTGCAGCGAGGCCAGTGCTAATGGCTACAACCAGGGGGATGGCGAGCCCAAGCGCATGAGGGCAGGCAATAACAAGCACTGTAACAGAGTGCTCAATGGCCCCCGGGCCCACACCCTGGGCCAGGGACCAGCCAATGAACGTGCTGGATGCTGCCGCTAGCGCAACGAAAAAGAGTAGCCCAGCAGCCCGATCTGCAAGCACCTGTGTGCGCGACCTAGTCTCCTGGGCTTGCCGCACTAATCGCATGATGCCAGCTAGCGCCGTCTGCTCCCCAAGTGCAACCACCCTCACCCGAAGGCTCCCATCACCGTTGACGGTGCCTGCGATTACCTTGTCCCCAGGGCTCTTCTTGACGGGCTGGGATTCTCCCGTGATCATCGCCTCGTCCACTTCTGATGTCCCATCCACAATCTCCCCGTCCGCCGGGATGCTCGCTCCGGGCCGCACCAGCAAAACGTCTCCGAGCCGCAAATTCTGGATTGGCACGACCTCAGTACCCCCGCCAGGAATGAGCCGCTCCGCGGTGTCGGGCATGAGCCTGGCCAACTCCTCCAGAGCACTGGACGCCAGCCGCACGCTCCGCGTCTCCAGCCAGTGGCCAAGCAATATCACGTCAATCAGCGTCACAAGCTCCCAGAAGAAACCATACCCGCCCCCGGCAAAGAGCGCTCCGATGCTGTAAAGGAAGGCGACTGTGACGGCCAGCGAGACAAGCGTCATCATCCCGGGGGCACGACGCGCAAGCTCTGCCCGCGCAAGCGTGAGAAAGGGGAGGCCACCGTAGAAGGAAACAGCTGCAGAAAACGCTGGCTCCACCCACTTGCTGCCAGGAAACGACGGCATCGAGAAGCCAAGCCAACCCTGCAGCGGCTGGCTGTATAGGAGCGCTGGCAAGCTCAGCAGCAAGCACACCCAGAATCGCTGCCGAAAAAGGTGCTCGTGTCCAGCATGCATCTCAACTGCGCGCGCATTGGCATCGTGCCGGTGTCCTACAGGAGGGGTCGGGGGCAAGGCTTTGTGTGGCCGGGCCTCCAGGCTCTCACGCCCCGCATGCGAGCCATGGTCGGAGGGGCCACTCAGCCCAGCGCGCTGGTCGGTAGCCACTGCTCCTGGAGCTCCTGACGAATTGCTTGCCCAGCTGTGCGCGTGGCCGCCGTCTGCGCTCTCATCAGTCATAGCCTTTCTCCCCTAAACTGCCAGACAAGAACGTAGCACAAAATAGCAACTTTGTCTAATGAGTTTTCTCCTGCTCACTGATGGCTGGGGCACAGGCTTGACGCGGCATCTGTCTGGACCTAGATTGCTCGCTGCACCGGCACCGCGATGGGCCGACCGTGCTTTGCCGGGAAAGCAAAATGGAGTGAACAGCTGGGAGGTGAACAGCACTTGGCCGTGACGGTGTTTCCAGCCTCGACGCTTCGCTGCAGAAATGCGGTTCTGCGCACTGGCCGACTGGACGGCCAAGACGTCATCCTGGTGCAGGGCGCGTGCGACGTTCCCCTTCAGGGGCGTCCCCTTGAGGTTGGGGAGCAGTTTGCCTACCCGGCCACATACGAGAACATGCTCATCTGGGAGAGAAAACTTGCCCCTCAGGCCCGTCTGCAGGCGCTCAACGGTGCTGGCTTCCGGGCGGGCTTTGGCGCCGGCAACCGCATTGTCGTGGCTGCCGGCGAGGCCGCCAGGCTGCGTGTTCCCTCCGCACTGGGCGGCTGGGAAGGCATTTTCCGGGCCATGGTGCGCTCGGCCGTGCCCTTCTGGTTCCTGCAGCAGTCAATTGTGCGCGAGCTCATCCCCGAAGGCGTGCATGCGGAGGATCACCCGGGCATGGGACACACCGGAGGCTACGGCCCGCGCGAGTTCCTGCGCGCCGGGCTTTTCGCCTATGCAAG
Source organism: Anaerolineae bacterium (assembly GCA_028275325.1). Lineage (GTDB taxonomy): Bacteria > Chloroflexota > Anaerolineae > DRVO01 > DRVO01 > JAPWUW01. The sequence goes on from JAPWUW010000011.1 coordinate 24,460, forward strand.
CCTCGGTGGCTACACGCGCAGCGCGCTCCCTATCGGTGCCGATGCCGATCACGCCATCGTCACGGGGCACGACGAGCAAAGCCTCAATGCTTCGCTGGCGCTGAACAAGCTCGCGCTGGCCGAGGCGCGAGACTACACCAAGTTCACGGTGGACACAAGCCACCTTTTCGGCTTCCCAGCGCGGCCCGGCGAGGCCGACCGAGAGCGCCTGCACAGCACGTTCGCCGGGCGCACCTTCCGCGTGCCCAACATCCTCCCCGGGCAGGAAGGCTTCTCCTTTGCCTTTGA
>JAPWUW010000127.1 GCA_028275325.1 Anaerolineae bacterium
GGCTGATGCTCGGCGAGGTCGCCAAAGACAAGCTCATCCGCTCAGATGGCGCCAGGCCCGGCGATGCGATCATCCTGACCAAGGGCATTGCCATCGAGGGCACGGCGCTCCTTGCGCGCGAGCTGGGTTGGCTGCTCGGGAGCCGCGTGCAACTGGGCACGCTGGAGCGCGCGCGGCTTTTCCTGCGCGAGCCCGGCATCAGCGTCGTCCGCGAGGCCGGCCTTGCGCTGCAGGCTGGCGAGGTTCACGCCATGCACGACCCCACTGAGGGCGGGCTTGCCACGGCCCTGGCCGAGATGGCCGCCGCCTCTGGGCTTGGCGTGCGCATCCAGGAGCAAGCAGTCCGCATCCTGCCCGAGACGAGCGCAATCTGCAGCGCCCTCGGGCTGGATCCATGGGGCACGCTTGCTTCCGGCGCGCTCCTCATTGCCTGCGCGCCCTCACAAGCTCCGGCCATAGTTGCCGCCCTGAACGCCGCAGGCATCTGGGCCGCAATCATAGGGGAGTTCACCGCTCAAAGGGAACTCCTCGTCCTCGGCACCGATGGGCGGGAGCGGCCGCTGCCAACTTTCGCGCGGGACGAAGTCGCCAGGCTCCTCGAGAGCTTGGCGACGGGCTGAATCGCAAGGCGGCGATCCACACTTTTGCCCTGAGCCTTCTCAGCGACGAAAGAATGCTCGCTGAATGGCCCGTTCGCTCTCGGGGGCAGCTCAACTCCAGATGCCTTCCAGCCTCCAGAAGTCGAGCTGGTCAAGCTGCACAACCCCAGCTTGGGAGGCAACCTTTATTCCCATGCTGTCGGAGCGGGCGGGGTAGATGCGGCTCGTGAGCCAACAGGCACCACCGCCCCAGACTTCCAGCACCGAGTGGTCCAGGAAAACGCGCAACTGGACAAGCCCGTCCGGCCCTGCCCTGAGCGGTGCTTCGCAGCGATCCCTGTGTGCTGAGGGATACAAGCTGGAGCGAGTACGGTCCAGAGACAGCCGCTCGCTGCTCCAGTCGTAGACGATACCCGTCTCCTCGGCGCCGTCGCAGCTGCAGCACAGGTGGAGGGCTAAGCGCGCGGGCGGTTCTGCCCGCGCCCGCAGGAGCAGCTCAACTGACCTGCCCTGCAGCCCCTCGCCAAGTTCATCGCCGTATCAAGCAATGATGACGCCAGCGGCAGTAACGGGGACCCGCGGCCAGGTGTGCAGAATTAGGGTAAGCTGCACATTTTGAGATCCTGGCGACTCCTTGGCTGCGGGCATGCGCAGGATGGGATCGGCCTTTTCTAGGACCCGTGCCTACAAGTTCGTCGGGTCAACATACCGCGACCCCTGCTCAGGGCTTGCTTCGTCTCCTCGGTGATGGCGTCTGCGCAGCGCGGCTGTTCTCGACAGCCGCACGCTCCATCCAACGCAGGGAGCTGGTGGCCATGCCGGCTATCACGGGCACAAGCCCCGGCGTGGCTCGAAACTACACCTGGCACCACACGCTTTTGGGGTGTCTCTTGGCTCTGGTAGTGACGCTTGCTAGCAAGCAGGCACGGATCAGGCGGAAGCTCTCTCGGGCCGCGCGGCAGGCGGCAGCGGGTTAGCGGCCACATTGCCTTCGCGAGCTCGGCTACGCTGGAAGCAAACCTGCCCAGGCGCATGGGACTCACTGGAACTGGTCAGCCTATCTGAAGCCCAGCACCGGTTTGCGCTGTTGCCCCGCCGTTAGGTGATCAAGCACAGCCTGGCCTACGCCAGTCCCTTGGGGCGCTTGATGCACGACTACGAGCGCCCGCCTGACATTATGGCTGCACTGCACTTTATCGTCCTCCCCTGTCTACGCTGGCCAAGGCTGCAGTGCTATTGAGTAACTCATAACAGCATCCCTAACCCTGGCTACCAGTTCAGCCCTTCAGCCCTGTGAGGGCAATGCCACCCACAAAGTACCGCTGAGCCGAGAAAAAGATGAGTATCATGGGTGCCGTAGCTATTGTGACTCCCGCCATCATTGGTCCCCAGTCAGTGCTGAACCTCTGCCGGAACACTGTCAAGCCCAATTGCACTGTCCTAACCTTGTCCTCAGTGGTGATAACTAAAGGCCAGATAAAGTCATTCCAGTAACCCTGGAAAGTGAAGATGCTCAGTGTCGCCAGCGCAGGCTTACTGAGCGGGAGCATTATGTTGTAGAAGATGCGGAACTCACCACAACCGTCGACCCGCGCGGCATGCAGCAGTTCATCGGGAATGGAGAAGAAGAACTGCCGCAGCAGGAATACCCCGAAAGCACTGCCAGCTCCAGGTACAATGAGCCCCTCAAAGCTGTTCAACCAGCCATGGCCGCCGCTGCCCAGCAGGTTATTCCCTCCTGCCAAAGGCATGCTCTTTACAATTAGGAAGCTGGGGACGAGAGTCACAATCCCTGGAATCATCTGCGAGCTGACGACTAGCCAGAACAACACCTCGCGACTCTTGAACCGGAGTTTGGCAAATGCGTAAGCTGCCATCGAGCAAACTACTAACGTAAGCAGCGTCCCCGTCACAGCCACAAAGACGCTGTTTGCGAAGTACCGCGAGAACCTCGCTGCTTGCCAAGCTCTGACGTAGTTGCTAAAGATCCATTCTGTTGGGAGCAGGGTGGGCGGCAAACGGAAGAGTTCCTGCTGCGACTTTAGCGAGCTAGACACCATCCAAAAGAAGGGAAAAACCATCAGCACCCCAATGAGCGCTGCGCCCAGGGTAACTAAACCGCTTTCAACTGCGCGCGACAGTCGAGCACAGCTGCTTGCGCTCAGCTGCCTGATTGTGGAATACCGAGCGCCATGAGCCTTCGCTTTGCTAATACTCAACTCTGCCTCCGAATACCTTGGCATTCACTACCGAGATCGCTACGATCACGATGCCTAAGAGGAACGCCATGGCCGAAGCATACCCCAGCCGATAGAAGCGGAAGGCATTGTTCCAGATGTGGTAGGTAACAGTAATAGTAGCATTTAGCGGGCCACCCTGAGTCATGACATAAACCTGTGCGAACACCTGCAGGGCAGAGATGCAACTCATGATGACGATGAAAAGCGTCACCGGCATCAGGAGTGGAACTGTTACATGGCGGAATTGCTGCCAGCCACTGGCGCCATCTATGCGCGCGGACTCATAGAAGCTCTCTGGTATGCTCTGCAATCCCGCTAGATATATGAGCATGCTCCAGCCAGCGCCTTGCCACACGGCTACCGCTATGATGGAGGGCATCGCCAGTTTGGGGTCAGATAACCAAGTTAGAGTGGGTAGTCCCAGGCTGCGCAGCATGCTGTTGAGCAAGCCCACCTGCGGATTATAGATCCAAAGCCACACCATCGATACAGCTACTGTCGACGTGACCACCGGTAAGTAATAGGCTGTGCGCCATATTGTTCTCCCGCGCAAGGCACGGGAGTTGACCAGGATAGCCAATCCCAGCCCGGTCAGCGCCTCCAGCGAGACTTGGCCAACAGTAAAGTACAAGGTATTAGCAACAGCTCTCCAGAACAGGCGAGTGGCTGCCTCCGTGCCTAGAAGTATATCGCGGTAGTTGGCCAAGCCAACCCACACTGGGGGACTCAGCGCGTCGTAGGAGGTGAAGCTCAAAACCAGTGAAGCTATCACCGGCCCGGCTTTAAACACAATAAACAGCAACATGAACGGCAGCAGGAAGAAGAACGCTGCCGTTCCGCTGCCGCGCGAGCCTGTCCTCTTCCGCCTCTGTAGAGTCGTTATCACGCTACCATCCTCTGGGCTTGGAGGCCGCGCAGTGCGCGGCCCCAAGGCACCCAACTCGGCGGCGCTAGCTGAGCGGAGCTGTCAGGAACCGAGATACCTGGCAATAATCTGGTTGCCCTCCTGGGCTGCGGTCTCAAGGGCCTCTTTCGCGGTGGTCGTGCCATAGACGGCCTTCTGGCATGCCTCCGAGACCCTTTCCAGTACCTCCAAGCTGAACGGCTCTGCCGGGGTCGTGTGGGAACCTGGCGCATTCATCACATCCTCGATCAAAATACGATGCAGCGAAGTGATATGATTGGCCGAAGCAGTAATTGACTTTCGAGGGGGCAGGCCTCCGGTTGCTTCATGGTATCTCCTGAAGTTGCCATCGTCGAGCACGAGCCACTTGAGGAGTTCCCAAGCCTGGCTTAACCTCTTGCCCTTTGAAAGGAAGAAAGTATTCGCATACCAAAGCGCCGCTGGTTGTTTCTCGCCAAGTACGGTTATCCCTGTACTATCAACAACCTCCGGCTTGTACTTCTGGGCGTTTAGAAGTTGGCCATAACCGGCGAAGACCATCGCCAATGAACCTGCCGTGAAAGGCGACAAGTCGCCAATGCTCGGCATATCCTCAACAGGACCTACACGATCTTCCCGGATCAGCCTTACCCATAGCTCCAATGCTTCTACGCCTTCGGGAGAGTTGAAGGCACATCGCTCGTGGGCTTCGTCCAAGAGTTCGCCGCCATTCTGCCAAAGCAGCTGGACGTAGGTTTGGAAGCAGGTCCATCCCAAGTCGCTGTGCCATCCAGCTCTTTCGAATGTATCGTCAGTGCGCTTGGTCAACTTGATGGCTGCTGCCCGAAAGTCATCCCAGGTGGCAGGAGGAACATCAGGGGAGAGGCCAACCTCTGTGAAGAAATCCTTCCGGTAAAAGAGAGCCCGGTTGTCGAGCACGTAGGGTAAAGCGACAATCTTGCCAGCGATAGTCGCACCCTCGTAAAGCGCCTTCGGGTAATAATCGTCGATCTTAGCGCGGGCGTCGGGATCACCCTCGATAAAGGGGTTGAGTTCGGCGATGATGCCCTTCTGGTTGTACTTAGGCCCAAACTCCACGTTATCAGCCTGGAAAACATCCGGTTGGAGGCCACCAGCAAAGGCTGTCATCACCTTGACATCGAGATCTGCCCAACTGGTCCAGTCCGCTGTGACAGTCCAACCAGGGTGTTGCTCTTGGAACTTCGGGAGGATCTCTTGCTCGTAGAGGGTACGACAATCCTCATTCCAGTCCACCATCAACAGAGTCAGGTTGACTGGTTCCGCAACTGGCGTCGGGCTGGCTTCCACTGTCTCTTTAACAACCTTCTCGACCTCAACTGTCACCTCCTTCTCGACCACCTGTGGCGTGGCCGCAGCACAGGCACTGAGAGCCGCCGTCCCCGCAAGTGCTCCCATCCCTTGCAGGAAGCCACGCCTGGACAGAAATCGCTTCGCCATTTTGCCCTCCTCCAAGCTCCTGGAAAGGAAATGCCTGTACGTAATATAATCGAATCAGCTTATAGTCGAGCGACACGGCAATGACAGAACCTGTCATCCGCGAAGGGCTATCGCGCCCCAGCATCACTCGCGAGCAAGTCCATGAGGCTTTGCGCAGCCTTTACGACCCCGCAAAGCTCCTCACCACGCGTCTTGCCGCTGCCCTGGCCCCGGCGTTGCCGGCACAAGCTGCTCCCCGAGAGCGCGGCGAAGCACTGCGACGCCTGCTCCTTGATGCCATCGAGAAGCTGCGCCCGTCCGGCAGGGTGGCACCAAAGGCCTCTGAATACCGCGCCTATCAGTGCATCACCATGCGCTACATCTCCGCCATGCCTGTGGCCGACATCGCCGCCGAGCTCTGCCTCAGCCAACGCCAGGTGTTCCGCGACCTCCGTTGGGGCTTACAGCGCCTGGCACAGCTGCTGCAGGAGCTTGCAGTGTCAGTGCCCGCTGAGCCAGCCGCCCCCAACCCGTTCGAGAGCGAGCTCGCGGGCCTGCAGGCCCGTCCTGAGGCGGTAGATGTCGCTCATCTGCTGCACGACGCGCTGGGCACTGTTGCCCCGCTCGCTGAGGCCAGGGGCGTCGCGATCTCGATATCCTGCCCCTCCAAAGGAACTCTGGTCCGCGCTGCGCCCGCCATCCTGCGAGAGGCTTTCGTGCAGCTTCTGAGCGCCCTGGTCCAGAGCTTGCCAGCCGTGCGCATTGGTGTGGCTGCCGCTTCGGAGGCCGTGCTCATCGAGATCCCCCTGCCCGCACAGGGGCCACTCGGCAGAGAAGAACTCCTTGAGGCAGCGCTTCAGGTCGCGCGCTCGCAGGGCTTCGAGTGCCACAGAGAAAGGGATTCTCAGCAGGTGCTGCTCCAGCTTCGCGCCCCTTACGCCGGCAACAGGCGGGTACTGGTCGTCGAGGACAACCCGGCGGCGTTCGCGCTCTACGAACGCTTCCTCGCCAACTCCGGCTGGGAGCCGATTCTTGCACAGCACCCGCGTGCCGCCACAGCTATGGCCGTCACCCAGCGCGTGCACGCCATTATCCTGGACATCATGATGCCGGAGCAGGATGGCTGGCGCGTTCTGCAAGCGCTGAAGCTCGACCCACAAGCAAAGGACATCCCGGTACTCATCTGCTCGGTTGTAAACGATCCAGAGCTGGGCTTTGCGCTCGGCGCCTCAGCTTACCTCACGAAGCCCCTGTCCCGGCCGGCACTCCTTGCGGCTCTGGAGGAAGCGGTTCGGCAGCGTAAAGGGGCTTGAGGCTCTCCAGGCATGCCCGCAGAAGCGAGAGGATCTGCTCCTCGCTGAACCCAGGACTGAAGCTCACGCCAAAATGCCGTGCCGCACGCTCAGTGCCCTCGCCGGGCTGGTGGGCTGTTACGGCCAGCAGCTTGGCCTCAGGCAGCAGGGCCCGCAGCGAGTGCGCAAGGGAGCGCCCATCCTCGTCAGGAAGCCCAATATCGACCAGCACCACCTCTGGCCGCACGCGCTGTGCAAGGGCGCGCGCCTCCGCCGCGTCATGCGCAACGCATGCTTGCCAGCGCCCGCGCTGCGCGCGCAGCAGCCGCTGCACCAGCCGCACGAAAGAGCGATCGTCGTCGACAATGAGAACCCGTCGCCCGCCACATTCCTCGAGCACCTGCAGCAGGGATTGCGCGCTCACTGGCTTCACCAGCCAGCGCCCAAACAACCCCTCTCCCGGGCCATGGACACTGGCCGGGAGCGCGCACTGGATAACGGGGACAGGCTCCGGCAATGAAGCGTGCCCGAAGGCACCATCCTCTACGCCCACAGGCGCATCCACGATCACGGCGTGAGGGTGCCGCGCATGAACCAGGCGGCGGGCCTCCTGAATATCCGCTGCCTCTAGCACCTCCCACCCTTCCAGCTGCCGCCGAAAGAAGGAGGCACTGCGCTCTTCACCCACCACCACAACCACTGGTGCTTCCGAGGAGCTTATCCCCAGCGCTGGGGCCGGGCTCAACTGCACCACCTGCTTTGCCTCCAAGGGCAAGGTGAAGTAAAAAGTGCTGCCCCTGCCGAGCTCGCTTTCCGCCCAGATGCGCCCGCCGTGCATCTGCACAAAGCGTTTGGCTATCGCAAGGCCCAGGCCCTTGCCAGCAAAGGGGCTGCTGTCACCTCCTTGCACGAACTCGTCGAAGATGTGCTCAAGCTCCTCCCGCGGGATGCCCCGTCCCGTATCCTGAACGGCCACCACCACTTCTTCTT
>JAPWUW010000128.1 GCA_028275325.1 Anaerolineae bacterium
GTCTCGGTTGACCCCGCAGCAGTGAACTGGCCCTGATCGGCCAGGGTGGGCGGCCAGATCCTGACCCTGGCCGAGGGGGCAGGGCGCACAAAGCGCAGGGCTGTGCCACTGGCAACGGGGCCCGATGGCCAGTATCTCAGCCCTTCGTAGCCGAAGGAGTCCTCGATGCCGATTATGCTCGCAAGGTCTGTCTCCGGCTGGGTGTAGATCATATTCTGGTACCGGAAGTCGATATCGCCGCTTTCCCGGAGGACAGCCTGGAAGGTGAAGCGATCGCCGCGGTAGTTGGTCATGCGGTGCCACTCTACGGCCAGGTACCTGTTGGTAGGAGTCCCTGCCAAGAGGTAGCGGACCCTGCTGTGGCCGTCCATCCAGAGCCCTGCCCAGAAGGGGGCAACAATGTCGTTTGGCCGCACGGGCCAGTTGACGGCGCGCCCTCAGGCATAGCCGATATCTGGGTTGAATCCCAGCAGGCCGTACTTGCTCACCCAGAACTGAGTGTAGGTGTTCTCGTAAAAACGGAAGGGGAAGCCGATGGAAAAGGGGCCGGCCACCTCGCTCTGCTCGTTCAGACCGGTGTCTGTGCCGGCGCCGGTGTCCAGCCACTCGAACGGCACCGAGTCGTCCCAGGTGTAGCCGAAGCCGTCAGGGTAGCTGGCGGCCATCGCGGTCGCGTCCGGCCTGCCTGAATCTCCAGCACCGCGGGGGCAGGGCTCCCTCTGGGACGACTGCCCGCTGCGAGCTGCAGCAGTGGGCTCGCTCACCGGGGACTGGGCCGCCGACCACACCGTAGACCCGGTCAGCGCGCCGACCACCACCGCCGCGATGCCTGTCAGGACCACGCCGACCGCAATTGCCCGGGAAAGGACCTGTGCTTTTGACCAGGCCTCCCTCATCGCCGCCCCTCCTTTTCGCCCCGTCTCCCGTGGGCCCGCCGGGCTAACGCCCGCTATGCGTTATCTGGGGCAGGTACAGCTCGTACACCTGCTCTGCCAGGATGAGATTTACTCTCCACTGTCGCTCGAAGCGCTCAAACCTAGGCCCGGACCAGTGCTCTTGTGCGATCAGCACTGTGGCCCCGTAGCTGCCCGGAGGAAGGCCGCTGGCCTCTATACGGTAAGTGACCACCTGGTCTCCGGTCGCCTCCGTCTGGGCTGGCTGAAGCCAAAAAGCATCTGAGGTCAAAGACCACGGCGTCCAGAAGCAAGAGCGATCGCGGAGCCGCAACTTCACCTCTGCCGTCGGCAGTGAAAGGGGCAGCATGAGCGACACCGAGGGGGGCAGAAGGTGCAGCGGATGGCGGTCCCAGCCAATTACGTTTGCTGCTGAGGGCATTCCCCAGGACCACTCAGGTTCTGTGCGAAGGTAGTACATCGTTCTTATGCCGTCGAGGGTCAGCTCCCGCCTTATGGTCGTCTGTGGGTCGCCACAGGGCTCGAAAAACCCCACGATGTGGCAGGTGTCGAGATAGTTCTCGGTCGACTGCGGGTCAGAGGCGATCCAGCCAGCATCGGGATAGTAGGCCTCAATCCAGGAGTGGAGCCCACCTGACTCGCTGACACCCCAGTTAGGCCGGGTAGCGCACCCGTCCTTGACCCGCGCCGGAATCCCGCCAGCGCGCAGGAGTGCCACCGAGAGGTTGGCGAAACCAGAACACACGCCGCTACGGTTATGCAGTACGGAAAGGGCATCTACGGGCAGCCTCCGGCTCAGGTCATAGGTTATGTTGTCGCGCACCCACACGAAAATGGCATCCACTGCTTCCGCCTCGGTGCGTAGGCCCCTCACAAGTCCAGCGGCCAGAGAGGCGATCTCGGGATTGTCGGACTGGATGTCGTGCGAGGGCTCGAGATAAGGCAGCACCTCAGGGGGCAGCAGCTCCCGGCGAAGCGGGTACTCCGCCCTTGTGTCCAGGTCCGCGCGCGAGATCACCTCGATCTCCAGTATGTCCTGCGAGGGCTGCGCCACAAAGCGCTGCTCGAAGTTGGCCAGGCGGTACTCTTGAAACCCCGACACGCCCTTGGGGTTGGTGATAACCAGCCGCGCCCTCTCCTGCCCGCTTACAACCTTCAGGCACATTCCCCCGCCCTGAGCCACAGCCCCCGGGCATAGCCACCCTTCTGGCGGGGATGGAGCCGGGGCAGGAGCTGGAGGGGTGACTCTGGCCCTGCAGGCACGCCCCTCCACGGCAGGCCGGACAAAGAGGGAAACTGCCGTGCACGCCAGGAGCACAACAAGTGACAGCAGCCTGCACTTTCCCATTTTGTTCCGCTCTTCCTCAGTGTGCCATGAGGGGAGGGAATCAGCCTCCCCTCACAAACGAGATCCTCTAGGCCTACTGCCTCAATAGCCGAAGACAAGCGGCAGGAAGCGCAACGCCGCCGCCATCACCTCAGCGCTGGCCTCGTTGTCGGCCAGGTTGGCATCCCCCGCTGCAGTGAGCCTCAGCCTGATGGCATAACGGTCGCCGAGCTGTGCATTTGCCGGCAGGCCCACGATGACCTGGAACTCTTTCCGGCCGAAGAACTCCGTGTCCGGGAGGCTCCAGGAGACGCGTGTGCCCCCTGCCACCGCGGTTAGCCCCGGGCCCACCGCGAGCGCTTCCACCGTGGGCGCGATGCCTGAGGTGTCCCCCAGGTAGGTCAGGCCCTCGGGGAGCTCCAAGGTGAGTGCGGCGGCACTCAGAGTCTGCTGGCCGTAGTTGCCGTAGCGCACCTGGACAGCAGCGCTTCCTCCAGGGCTGCCTCCCACCAGGGAAGCGGCGAACCAGGCCGCCCCGTCTGGCTCCACAGGGGGCTGCCAGGAGTAGCTGGCGTTGCCGCAACCGTAGTAGGAAGTTGCGATGTAGCCTGCGGGACTGGAGACACTGCGAAAGATCATCGGCTGGGTGAGCACGCTGCCGTTGCTATCCACCAGGGCATAGTAGAGGTTGCGGTCGACCTGCGAATCCATCCAGGTGAGGATGGCGCGGCCTGAGGCGTCGGTGGCTATGGATATGCCTTCAGCCCCGGTCACAGCCGCCGGGTTGTCCAAGGCGACAGGTCCAACCGCGCGGTTGAGAGAGCCGTCGAGCACGGCAAAGCGCACTTGGTACTCGGGCCACTGGCCGCCAGCCCAGGCAACAATCACCATGCCGTGAGACAACTCCCTCGCTTTTGGTTCATTGTCGTAGGACTGCCACTGATCACTGGTGAGAGCTGTGACGCCGCGCACGACGTTGCCGGCACTGTCCAGCGCGGCGTAGTAGATGTCCCCATCCCGGTACCAGGAGAGCAGCACCCGGTTGCCCGAGAGGCCAGCCAAGTTGGGCCCGTAGTTGCCCCCCGAACCGCCCGGGTCGTCGTGGGTGAAGCGGGTTATGCCCTTCACCTCACCGCCGACATCTCTGATGGTGTAGTAGATGTCTGTGACATAGCAGTAGTCCGAGCAGCCGCCGCCAGGAGGCTCCTGGTGCTCCCTGCACCAGGCCAGCACGAACCTGTTGTCGCCCGTGGCGGCAATAGCAGGACCCCAGAAGGTCGGCACCCCGTAAGTCGGGGCATCGTATCGACTCCACCCCGTATTGTTCGTCAGATTGGTCGGCGCCACCGCCACTGCCCCTGAAGGGGCGATAACGGCGAAGTAAATGTTGCTGTTCGAACCGCTGTCACTGTAGAGCGAGCGCGCCCAGAGCACACCAACATGCCCATCCGGTGACACCGCCACAACCGGCGCGCCGTCGAACGTATCCAAAACGGCACCAGCATGGTTTGTGAGCCTCGCCGGCCCGTAGATGAGCTCGCCGTGCCAATCAAGGAGAGCATACCAGATCTCTTGGGCCCATATATCTCCTTTCCATCCCCCCCGGGTCCAGAAATAAGCGAAGCCGCCTGGCATTTCCGCCACAGCCACCTCCCCAGTCCCTGGCGCCACCTGTCGGCCAGCCTGAGCGACGGGCAACGAGAGGTAGAGGATGACCGCTCCGTCCGCGCTATCAGTGTAGGCCTGGGCAAATGGGGCCGGTACTGCAGTTCTCAGGGTGGCCGTCTTGCTCTTGCCGGTGTTCAGGGATGAGGTCACTTTCACCTGAGCCGCGTTGTTCTCGCCGATGACAGCTCCTGCCGGCGCCTGCACCTTCACCACCACGGTGGCGCTGCCCCCCTGGAGCAACACGCCCGTATCCGGCGCGCCGTCGCCATCGCTGTCAGCAAGGGGGGTGACGCCATCTTGGGCGTAGAGGGCCGCGGGCCAGAAGGAGACGAGGCTCACATCGTACACGTCCGCTCCCAGTTCGCCGGTGTTGCGCACAGTCAGGGCGTAGCTCACCTCGCCCCCCGGGTGCGTGAAACTGCCGTCATACAACGGCAAGACACCGAGGCGGGCCGAGGCCGGAGGACGCCGGATGAATACAGCAGCGTTGCCGCCGTAGACCTTGTCCGGAACGCATCTGTTAGCGCCGTACACCAGTCCGTCCAGCCCTGCCGAGTCCTCCATGCCTACGGTAACGCAGGAGTAGGAAATACCCCTGTAGCGCATGTCGCGGTACTGGAGCAGGATATCCCCACTCTCGTACAGGACAGCTTGGAAGGTGAGGACGTCGTAGTCGGATGGGTCACCCACCTGGCTCACCATGTCCTGCCATTGCACCACCAGGTAGCGGACAGGAGCCTGGCCACCGCGCAGGACGTAGACGCCGCTCATGGGCGTACTGCCCTCCCCGGTTGCCTCCAGCCAGGCCCTGTAGGGAGCAATGAGATTGTTGGGTAAAGCAGGAGATGGCATGCGCTCGTAGTTGAACCACGGATTGGGGTCAAAACTGAGGAAGCCGTCCTGGCTCACCCAGAGTTGGGCGTACGTGTTCTCGTAGAACTTGAAGGGGAACCCTATGTCCACAGGCCCGGCCACCGAACGGGCAAACTCCAGCTTGGTGCCTCCGGTGGCTTCGATCCAGTTCATGGGCACCGAATCATCCCAGGTGTAGCCGAAGTCGTCAGGGCCGCCGGTGTCCTGGGGGACCAGCTCCTCATGGCCAGCCGCAAGCATCTGCCACGCGGAGCCTGGCCCGGGAGGAAACCAAGGCTGCTCCTCCCAGGGAACGCCCTCAGGAAAGCCTGGCGGCTCCATCGCCTGTACCAGCATGCCGCTGGACATGACCAGCACCAGAACGAGCGCCATGGAAGCGAACAACCGCACTTTCATTCCCTCACCTCCTGGTATGGTGTTGCGGACGCCGAGCGGCCTCCCAACGCCACGAGAACCGGTCGGCGCCGGCGGCTTTCTCCTACCAGCCCTGCAGTACGATGGGCAGGTAGAGCTCGTTTCTGCCGGGCAAGAAGCGCAGTATCGTCACTCCCCCGCGTCCTTCAGCGACGTAGAGGTAGTTGCCAGCAGCTGCGACACCATAGGCTTCCCCCGGTGTGTCACAGAATGCGACCTCGACCGGACTGGTTGGATCGGAGATGTCTATGGCCCGCAGGCCGCTGAGCCAGTCGGCGACATAGGCATAGCTTCCCACGACCGTCACGTCCCGGGCCTGCTTGGGTGCATCGCAGAAGCCCACCTCAACTGGGCTGGCGGGGTTGGAAATGTCAATGGCTCGGAGGCCGCCGTAGTTGTCGGCCACGTAGGCGTAGTTGCCAGCTGCTGCCACGCTGTAGGCCTCTCCTGACGTGTCGTAAAAGCCCACCTCGACCAGGCTGGTGGGGTTGGACACGTCGACAACCCAGAGGCCATCGTAGCCACTGGCCACGTAAGCGTAGTTGCCTGCCACCGCTACGCTAAAGGCTGCCCTTGTGTCGAGGAAGCCCGCCTCAGCAGGGCTGGTGGGGTTGGAAATGTCGATGACGCGAAGGCCATGGACATGAACGGCCACATAGGCATAGCCGCCTGATATCGCAATGCCTATAGCATTTCCAGGCGTGTTGTAAGAGCCCACCTCTCGAGGGCTGGCGGGATTAGAAACGTCGATAACCCGCAAGCCAGCCTCGTGAGCAGCTACATAAGCGTACCCGCCCACTACAGCCACGTCTTCCACAGGTTTGGGCATAGGCCCGCTCTGGCCCACAGGGGCGGGATGGGCAGGGTCGGAGATGTCCAGTACAACCAGGCGCGGTCCCACGCCAACGTAGGCATACTGCCCTGCACGGCCACGGCGTAGTTGGCCCCGCCGAGCTGGTCGACAAGGTCCAGGCTTTGCGCAGCTATCGCTAGCGAGTTGCCTGGCGCTTGTTGTGGGAACTCTACGGGCTCCTGAGCGGCGCCAGGCACTGCAGCCACAGCCAGAACCAGGGGTACACCAAAGAAAGCGGCGAACCCTCTGTCTGTCATCTCTTGACTCCCCATGGAATTTGCTGGCGCAGACGGTCCCTTAACCCGTCAATGTCCATCAGCCCCAGTAAGAGCTGCTCGACTACGAGAATCTGGCCCCGCTTCTCAGTTCTGGTTGGGCCGATTGTCGGGGGCTGAGCCCACAGGCCTAAGTTCACCGTCACTGGCTCTGGCGAGCAGGACTGGCCAAACACCATTGCCGCTGGCATGAGACTGGCTGTCACCGCAAGGACGAGGACGGAAATCAAGAACCTTCCGCACACTATCACCCCGTATGCTGCACTGTCCATTTTGGCTGCGGTGCCCTTGTTCAGCCCGGCCCCCGGGCTCGCTTCTGTCGCAAGAAAGCCTTCGCTGGCATACCTCAGCCGCCCTTCCATACCGTCGGCACGTAGACACGGAAGCCGCTCACCCCTCCATCGCCAGCCATGGCGCTGGGGCTGTTGGAGATGGCCGAAGTGTTGCCCGCCTCGTCTTGGGCCTTGACGGCGAAGTAATAGGTCTGGCCCGGAGTGAGCCCGGTCACGGTCATCGACTGGGAAGTGCCGGCGGAGGCTGGAGCGGGCACACCGGTGGTGACAGGCGTGGCTGATGCCCAGTTGGCCTCGGTGATGGCAGCACCGCTGTAGCGCACCAGATAGGAGCTCGCGGTGCCGGTGTCCCCGTCGTCACCAGGGGCGGTCCAGGTGAGGTCCACTGTACCACTGGCAGCGCCGGTGCTGGCGGACAGGTCGGTGATGGCGCCGGGTGGGGTGATGTCGGCAGTGGCAACGGTCAGCGCGTAGGCGGCACTGCAGCCGTAGGCGCTGCCCGCCGCTGGCACGACGCGGATGTAGTAAAGACCATCACCAGGAGCACCCCAGACCAGACGAGAGGCGTTGCCCTCGCCGCCGTTGTCGTCTGAGCCAACGAGGGTCACCCCGTCCACGTTATACAGCTCGATGATGGTGTCCACGCCTTCCGCCAGAGAACTGCTCTCTATCACGTACTCGGTCCCTGCTGTGGCCTCAAGGATGAA
>JAPWUW010000129.1 GCA_028275325.1 Anaerolineae bacterium
TCTCTGGGCCATCGTAAAGAAACCCCCTAGAACTACCTCGCCGCAAGCTCTCCCGTAACGCCGGACGGTGCCGAAACGTTCCCGGTCCCGCTGTGGCTCAGTGCTTTCCTTCCCCTTTTGGGAAGTTATATAACTTTACCACACGTGCAGAACCCGCGCAAACTGCGCTCTCACCAATTCATAGGGGCGGGTGGACGGGGGTGCCCACTGAACTCCCACATTGGCAGCCAATGCGCTTTGGCAAACAGAGAGGGGCGGGTGGGTGGGGCAGTTTCTCGAGCGCAGCGAAAACGGCCAAAGTGGGTTGGCACCGGGAGAGGAGGCGGGTGGGCGGGAACACCTCCAGAGCTGCAACGCTAGCCGCCAGTGCGCTCAGTCAGCGACACGCACTACAGGAAGGCCGCCACGTTGGCGGGCACACCACTCACTCCAGGCCGCCCTGCGGCCTTAGGAGGGCGCTCCGGCCGCCGATGCACCTTGCCAAGGGCACTGCTTATCGCTCCCAAAGCGCGTTGGCTGCCCGCGCCGCCTCCGAGCGATTTGTCTCTCCCACCCACCCGCCCTGCAGCCTGGCCCTCTTTTTGGGGCAGGTGAGTGGGGCAGTTCCCCGAGCGCAGCGAGGACGGCCAAAGTGCGTTGGCAGCGAGAGATGCGCCAACAGTAGGACAACGACTGCGGCCAAGAAATGGCTTCAGACGGCACCTGAGCCCTGAATCCGCCCCTGGCGGCAGCTGCCTTTGCCCAGGAGCTGGGCACGTCGTTTCCAACACGCCCTGGCCGCCCCTGCGCCGCTCGAGAGGCAAGTCTTTCCCACCCACCCGCCCTGCGGCTTGGCTCCGCCTCCGGGGGCGGGTGGGCGGGAACACCTCCTGAGCCGCAACGCTGGCCGCCGTAGAGGCAGCCGGGACCCTCAGCGGTAGCTCTCGGGCACGAGGAGCCTTGCCATGCGCGCGGCGGCAGCCTCGAAGTGACGCCAGCCCTCCCGCAGGCAGGGCATGGTGTGGCCAGGCAGGAAAAGCTCTGGGCGCAAGTCGTGAAGGCGCCCCAGGCTGCGAAGGTGGGCCTGCAGGTCGCAATCGGGGATGTTCTGGAGCAAAATCCGACCGCCAGAAAAGAGCGTGTCGCCGCAGAAAAGATGCAGCCCGTTCTCATCGCGGAAGGCTAGAGCGCTGTGGCCGGCGCAGTGCCCCGGCGTCAGGTAGTGACGAAAGGTGAGCTCCCCGATTGCCCACTCCTCGTCGTCTGCCAGCGCGAGCCCGATGGAGCACGGCTCGAGGGTGTAATCGGGGTCGTAGAGGCCAGCCTTCTTGGCGATTTCCAGGCTCGTGAGCGCAGGGTCGGCGGTGGAGATGGCTGTGGCCGTCTCCTGGCTGCAGGCAACGGTTGCGCCAGTCTCTCGTGCCAGCGCGGCCGCGCCGCCAGCGTGATCGGCGTGCTTGTGCGTGAGGAATATATGCGCGACGCGCTGCGGATGCAGCCCATCCGAGCGCAGGTTCTCCAGGATGGCTGCAGCGCCCGCCCCGCCTGCACCGGCATCCACAAGCAGGATCGGGCCACCACAGTCGACGGCGTAGACGTTGCAATCGTAGCGGCCAGAGATGAAGAGGCCGCTTGCGCCGCTGCCAACCCAATACAGCCGCTGTGTGAGCCGCATCCTTTCACTCCCTCGAAGGGTCTCTTGCCCCGGGCAGCACCGGCGAGTCCAGCCGCGGCCCCGGCTTGACAGCCCCGGGCTTGCCGCACAAAAATGCGCTCAAGGAGCAGCCTGTGTCAAGTGGAGGATAGTGCATGACCTCGCGCGAGCGTGTGCTCAAGGCCCTGAGCTTCCAGGAGCCGGACCGCATCCCGATCCACGATTCCCCGTGGGCGGCGACGATTGAGCGGTGGTGGGGCGAGGGCCTGCCAAAGGATGTGGCTCCAGAGGAGTTCTTCGGGTATGAGATCGTCTCTTTCGGCAGCGACACTACGCCCATGTTCCCGATCCGCGTGCTGCACGAGAACGATGAGTACATAGTGGAGACGACGGAGTTCGGCGGCGTGCGCCGCAACCACAAGGATTTCTCCACCACCCCTGAGATCATCGATTACCCCTGCAAGAGCCGGGCCGACTGGGAGCGCATCAAGCCGCGCCTCACGCCCGGGCCGCACCGGGTGGATTGGGAGGGCAAGGGCCTGAACATCTACGAGGCGGAGGAGCCGCCGCGGCCCGCATCCGACAGGGTGCCTTGGTACAGGGGCCTCGAGGGGTGCCGGCGAGCCAGGGCGGATGGCAAGTTCGTCTGCTACAGCGCTGCCATTGGCTACGACAAGATCCAGTCGTATGTGGCAACGGAGCGCCTGCTCATGGCCATTATCGAGGAGCCCGAGTGGGTGATCGACATGTACGAGACAGATGCTGAGCTCGCGCTTGCGCAGTACGAGGTCATGGTTCAGGGCGGGTTCGAGTTCGACGGCGCCTTCCTCTACTGCGACCTCGGCTACCGCAACGGCCTTCTCTTCTCGCCCAAGCACTTCGAGCAGCAACTGCACCCGGTTTTCAAGCGCGTCTTCGGCTACTTCAACGAGCGCAACCTGCCGGTGATTCTGCACAGTTGCGGCAACGTCAAGCAGCTCATCCCGTACTTCATCGAGGAAGGGCTGCGCTGCCTGCAGCCCCTGGAGGTCAAGGCCGGCATGGACGTCGTTGCGCTCAAGCAGGAGTTCGGCAGGGAGCTTTGCTTCATGGGCGGCATAGACGTGCGCGCCATGGCCGACCCCAACCCCACTGCCATCGAGGAGGAAATCAAGCGCAAGATACCTGTGGCGATGAAAGGCGGTGGCTACATCTACCACTCCGACCATTCCGTTCCGATAAACGTGAGCTTCCAGCAGTACCAGCGGACGCTCGAGCTTGTGCGCCGTTACGGCAAGTACTGATCCTCAAGGAGCCAGTATGTCTTACGAGCGTGGGCTTGCTGCCCTTGAACTGCGCATGCCCGACCGCATACCGCACACGGAGTACGTCTCGCATTGGGGGCTGGTGCGTCACCTGACAGGCCTGGACCCAGCCAACCCCGCGGAGGCCGACGAGGCCTGGCGGCGGTTCTACCTCGCCGCCGAGTACGACTTTCTCTGGAACACGAACGACGGGCCTGTGCCCTGGCAGGAGCGTGGCCGCACGACGGATATGGGGCATGCAGAATGGCTGGAGGATGGCTCCGACCGGCGGGATACGGTCTACTGCCCATTCCGGAGCGTCGACGAGGTGCTCTCCTTCGATGCGGTGGCCGAGTACGGGCTGTGGGATTTCGACGAGCTCGTCGCCTATTACGAGGATGTCTACCAGAGGAACCAGGCCAAGCACCGCGAGCTTGTCTTCCCGGGGGGTTACTACAAGACACTTGTCTCCGGCTGCATTCAGGCCTTCGGGTGGGAGATGTTCCTCATGGCGGTGGGAACCGATCCTGAGGGGTTCGACCGCGTGCTCGAGGGCATCTACAAACAGAGCGAGCATCACTTCCGCGCCTGGGCCAAGACGAGCATCCGCGCCTTCATCTGTCACGACGACATGGTCTGGACACAGGGGCCAATCTTTCGGCCGGCATGGTATCGAGAGCACATCTTCCCGCGCTACAGGAAGCTCTGGTCGATACTGCACGAGGCCGGCAAGATCGTGCTCTTCTGCTCCGACGGGGATTTCACCATGTTCGTGGACGACCTGGCGGAGGCCGGCGCGGATGGCTTCATCTTCGAGCCGGTGACCAGCCTGGAGTACATCGTGAGCCGTTACGGCCAGAGCAAGGTCATCATCGGCAATATCGATTGCCGGATCCTGACATATGGCAGCAAAGAGGACATCAGGGCAGAAGTGAAGCGCTGCGCCGACCTTGGGCGCCGTTGCCCGGGCTACTTCTTTGCCGTGGGCAACCATATCCCGCCAAACGTCCCTCTGGATAATGCTCTCTACTACCTGGAATGCATCCGCGAGTTCGGGGTTCGCTAAGGGGAGCGCAGAGGGCAAGGAGGCACCTATGCGAGGGTCCTGGAGGCGGCCAGGCCGGCTGGCCTTGGCCATGGCGACAGTTACGCTCTTGTTCGGCTGTGCGGGGCAGCCTGCCGCCCCGGGACTTTTGCCGGGCCCGGCAACTGGCGCGCCGGAAGTAGCGGGGAGCGAAGTGTCGCAGGCTCCGGCCCCCTCGCCGACGGCGACGCCCCTGCCGACAGCAACGCCGCTCGGCCTGCCTTCGCCCAGCCCGACCCTCCTGCCGCCCACGCCAATGGCCACGCCCAGCCCCACGGGCCAGCCGCCCACGCCAACAGTTGCGCCAAGCCCCACGCCGCTGCTTTCCCCCACCCCTGGTGAGCCGCCCACGCCGACTGCGGAGCCCTCGGCGGCCGCAACGGCGCAGGTGGTGGCGGGCGTCGTGGCCATAACCGAGTACGGCGGCACACAAAAGCCCGAGTACATCCAGATCACCAACATGGGCGCTCAGGACGTTGACCTGACTAACTGGCGGCTGCACAGCGTGCGCGGCGACCAGTGGTACGACTTTCCGCCCGCGACGATCCTGCCGGTTGGGGCTTCCCTGCGCATTGTGAGCGGCAAGGATGTCGATTGTTCCCTGCCGCAGCCGCCGGGCGTCCTCTGCTGGACCTCCAACTACATCTGGAACGACAAGGGGGACGAGGCGATACTCTACGACGCAAGCGGTGCGCAGGTGAGCAGTGCGAGCGGCTGAGCCTGCCCAGGCGCGCACGTTGTGAGCTGCCGCGGCCGCCCCCTATAATGGCCCTAATCTGTTCTGGCTAAAGAGGGAGGGGCGGATGCTGCGAACTCACACCTGTGGGCAGCTGCGGCCAGCAGATGCTGGCAAGGAGGCAGTGCTGGCTGGCTGGGTGCACCGTCGGCGGGATCATGGTGGCCTGATCTTCATCGACCTCAGGGATCGCTACGGCATCACGCAGCTTGTCTTCGACCCATCCACATCGCCCACTGCCCATGCGGTTGCTGCCACGGTCAGGGCCGAGTACGTCCTGCAGGTTCGTGGCCTTGTCCAGATACGGCCGCCGGGAATGGCAAACCCTAACCTGAGCACGGGGGAGATCGAGCTGCGCGTGCTTGAGGCGCGCGTGCTCAACGAGTGCCGGCCGCTGCCGTTTGAGATTGCCGATGGCCAGCCCGTGGATGAGGCGCTGCGCCTGCGGTACCGTTACCTCGACCTCAGGCGCGAGAGGATGCAGCGCAACCTCATCCTGCGGCATCGTGTCGTCAAGTTCATCCGCGATTTCCTCGATAGCCGTGGTTTCCTGGAAATAGAGACGCCGATGCTCATCAAGAGCACGCCGGAGGGGGCGCGGGATTACGTCGTGCCTAGCCGGGTGCACCCGGGCAAGTTCTACGCTCTGCCGCAATCCCCCCAACAGCTCAAGCAACTGCTCATGATTGCTGGCTTCGACCGGTATTTCCAGATCGCCCGCTGCTTCCGCGATGAAGACCTGCGGGCCGATCGCCAGCCTGAGTTCACCCAGCTTGACCTGGAGATGGCCTTTGTCGATCAGGAGGACATACTCCAGGTGACGGAGGAGCTGTTCACGGCGCTTGTGCGCACCGTGACGCCCGAGTGGCGCGTCATTTCGCCTTTCCCCCGCCTCACCTACGATGAGGCGATCGACCTTTACGGCACCGACAAGCCCGACCTGCGCTACGACATGCGCATCCACGACATCAGCGACCTCCTAGCCGGGACAGGATTCCGCGTCTTCCGGCAGGCGCTGGATAGCGGCCAGGTGGTGCGGGCACTGGTGGCGCCCGGGCTGGCCGAAGCGCCGCGCCGGGAGCTGGATGCCCTGGCAGAGCTTGCAAAAGGCGCCGGGGCCAAGGGGCTCATCACTCTTGCAGTACACGCGGATGAGGTTCGTTCCCCGGTGATGCGCTACCTCGCGGCGGAAGAGGTGGCGGCCATCGTGAGCCGGGTGGGGGCCAGCCCCGGGGACCTCATCCTGGTCGTTGCTGACGAGCGGATGGCGGCAGCCGCGGCCCTGGGGGAGCTGCGGCGGCAGCTGGGGCAACGGCTAGGGCTGGCGCCCAAGGATCTGCTTGCCTTTGCCTGGGTGACCGACTTCCCGCTCTTCGAGTGGGATAAGGAGGAAAACCGCTGGAAGGCAACACACCACCCGTTTACGATGCCGCGCGATGAGGATATCCCTCTGCTGGAGAGCGATCCGGGCCGGGTGCGCGCCAAGTGCTACGATATTGTCTGCAATGGGTTTGAGCTCTCCAGCGGCTCCATTCGCTGCCACAGGCGCGACGTGCAGGAGAAGATCTTCGCCGTGCTGCAGTACTCTCCGGAGGAAGCGGAGCGGCGCTTCGGCCACCTGTTGCGCGCCTTTGAGTACGGCGCGCCACCGCACGGGGGCATTGCCCCGGGGATCGACCGGCTGGTCATGCTCCTCGCTGGGGAGAGCAACATCCGCCAGGTGATCGCCTTCCCGAAGAACCAGAGCGCCATGGACCTCATGATGGATGCCCCGGCACCAATCAGCCCGGAGCAATTGGCTGAGCTGCACCTGCAGGTCTGCGTGGAAGAAGAGCCCAGCGGCTAGCACAACGGCGGCCAGGCAAGGGTGTTATCCAGTTTCGATAATGGCGTTCTTGGGTGCAGCTCATGATATCGTCTGAAGCGCTGGGCTCTCAGCGGCTATCTTTGGCAGGCAGGCTCGTTGCCGTTGCCCTCTTTGCAGGCCTCACCGCCCTAGGTGCACGCTGCACAGTGCGGCTGCCGGGCAACCCGGTGCCGCTCACGCTGCAGGTTCTGCCGGTCCTTCTCTCTGGGCTGGCGCTGGGGCCGGTGGGAGGTGCCGGGAGCCAGCTCCTTTACCTTGGCGCGATCGCGAGTGGCCTGCCAGTGGATGCCAGGGGCTTGGGTCCTGCAGCCCTCTTTGGGCCGACGGCCGGCTACCTCTACGGGTTTGTGGCCGCCGCTGCCCTTGCTGGGCTAGGGAATCGCGCCCGGCGGCACAGGCAGGTCAACGGGGCCCTTGCGGTGCTTGCGGGCCTCGTTGCGCTGTACGCGCTGGGCACAGCCTGGCTGGCCATTTGGGGCGGCCTTGGGTTTGCTCAGGCTGTGCACCTTGGCGTGGTGCCCTTTGTGCTCGCGGATTTGGCCAAGGCAGCGCTGGCCTGGGCGGCAAGCGAGGGCTGGCGGGCGCTGCGCACGCGAGTTGCCCTGCTTTTCGGTTGACCCGCGCCCCACGCCCCGGTAGACTGGGCC
>JAPWUW010000131.1 GCA_028275325.1 Anaerolineae bacterium
CGCTTCTTGGCTGGGGCATGATGGTGAGCCTGGCTGCCTTTGCGCTGACGGGCCAGCCGGCCATCATTTTCGGAGTGCTGCACCTCATCGGGAGCGCGAGCATACTCGCCGGCCCATTCCTTGCGCGCCCCGGGCTGCTCTCTTGCATTGCCGCACTGAGCCTAGCCTGCGGCGCGCTCCTTGAGGCAAACCCCATGCGGCTTTTGCCTTACCTGCGGCCGCCCCAGCCCGCGTATGCGCTGCTCGTTGTGGTCGGCCTGCTGCCCCCTTGGGTGACCCAGCTGGATTACTTCCCCCTGCTGCCCTGGTTCGGCGTGTTCTCCTGCGGGGTGCTCATCGGCCGGGCACTGCTGCCGGCCGGAGAGAGTTTGCCAGCGGGCCACTCGGGGCCTCCTGAGCGGCTGCGCTGGCTCGCGTGGCTGGGGCGGCACTCGCTCCTCATCTACCTCACGCACCAACCTGTGCTGCTTGTGCTGCTTTGGGGCGTGCGCTTGCTGGCTGGCTGAAGGCTGCGCAGAGCTCCTTGCCCAGCTACGGCAGATAGGCGAAGGGGTTGCGCTGAGCGCCGTTCTCGCGCACCTCGAAGTGCAGGTGTGGACCTGTGCAGCGGCCTGTACAGCCGCGCCGGCCGATCACCTCCCCTTTGCTCACGTTCTGACCGGCTTCCACCAGGATGTCGCTCAGATGGGCATAGAGGGTCTGCAGGCCATTGCCGTGGTCGATGATGACGTGGTAGCCGTAGCTATACCTCATCCAGGAGACAAGGACAACCGTCCCGCTATCTGCAGCTACGACAGGGTCCCCAGCTGGGCCGGCAATATCGACCGCCACGTGCCCGGCGTGAGGGCCCTGCGAGATCATGCCAGCCACTGGCCATATCAAGCTGCCGCTGCCCTGCTGCGGGTTCGCCACGCGCACCTGCTGCGTGCGCCGCGGCGCAGGAGTGTTCACCACCTTGGGAGGCAAATCCGGCAGCACTGCGCCAGGGATGATTAGCTTCGTGCCAACGGCAAGGTGCTGGGGATCCGGAATGTCGTTGCCTTTGTAGGAAAGAATCGCCTCAACTGGCACCTTGTACTTGGCCGCGATGCTCTCGAGCGTATCCCCGGGGGCGACGGTGTGATAGGCGCCATCGACCGGCAGTATCACGAGCTCCTGCCCGAGCGAGAGCAGGTCCGGCGCTTTGGCCAGGGATTCGTTGGCCCATAGCACTGTGCGCACATCCAGCCCAAAGCGCGCGGCGATGCCAAAAAGCGTATCCCCCTCTTGGACCTTATACAGCACTGGTTCCCACTGAGGGTATGTCGCGCTCACCGTGCGCGGAACGCTGAGCCGCTGCAGGACCAGCTCCTCGACCGGCGGCAGGGGCACCCGCCCACCGCGGAAGAAGGCTTGCCGCTCTGCGCCGTGCAAAGGTGGCACTCCTACACTGCGCGGCACAGGCCTAAAAGTCAGGCGTTCAAAGGGGAAGTGAAGGTGAGGAACAACGAGGAGAACCACAACCACCATGGCTGCCGCCCAGCTCATGCTGTGGTCCCTTGTTCCGTCGCCAAGCTTCAGCGCCGGTGACAGGACGGCCAAAAGCCTCTCGTTCAGTTCTTGCTTGCGCCTTGCTGCTTTGTCCACCAAGCTAAGCACGGTGGGCAGCAGGCTACCAGCCTGTTTTGCCTCCATTGTCTCCCGGTGGCTGGCGACGCTGCCAGCGGAAGGCTAAAGCAGCTCGCCGCTAGGATAGCACACAACCAGGCACCGGGCAAATGACTCATGCCTGGCCAGAATGGCCTGCTTCCCATCAAGAGCCTGACCCAACCGGATCCGCACCGATGCGTCCGCCACCAGGCCGAGCTCTTGGCCTCTTCTGCCATACGAGCAAGCCAGGGGGTTCCTCCTGGCTGGCGCGGCTTCAGAGCGACACTGGCTGTTGTGTCTCAGCGGCTTGCCGGGCCGCAAGGCAGACGGCAAGTGTGCGCAGCGCGTCTTCCACGGGGACAGCAGGGCGGCCGCCCTGCTGGCATGCCGTTGCCCAATCCTGCACCTCTGCCAGCACCATGTCGTTCAGCGTTTTCTGAAATGCTTCCACGCCGTGCTCGCTGAAGAGCATGGCCTCGTAGCCTGTTTGCATTGTCTTTATGGCGCCCTTGCTGCCCACAACCTCTATCTCCCAGCGAGGGAAGGACCAGCTCATGGAGAAGTATATGTCCGCTGAGGCTATGGCGCGCGAGCTAAGCCGGCACAGAAGCTTGCCGTTGTCCATGAACGGGCTCCTGGGGCTGGCGAAGTTTCCGTACTCGGCGAACACGCGCACGACTTCCGCCCCGCTGAGCCAGCGGATGGCGTCCACCACATACCAGCCCAGCGAGAGCTCCGGGCCACCTTCTTCCTTGTGCCAGTACCAGTCCTCAGGCGGAAAGACGTTGATGTTGCCGTGTTCGTGCATGACGCGGACACAAAAGATATCACCTATCTGGCCAGCCGCTATGCGCTGCCACGCGGCGCGCAGAGCGGCGTCGAACCGCATGGTGTTGCCGCTTGCCGCGACGATCCCAGCCTTCTGGCAAGCGCTCACTATCTGCTGGGCACGCTCCACAGTGTTTGCCATCGGCTTGGCGATGTAGAGGTGCACGCCAAGCGGCGCCAGTTCTTGAACAAGCTCGTAAGCTCGCGACGGCTCAGCGCAGACAAAGGCCGCCTCAAGCCCTTCCTCTCTCACCATTTGGGCTGGGTCGTCGTATAAGCGCAGGCCGAACTCCGCCGCGAAAGCCTCCGGGCTTTGCCCTAAGGAGCGCTGCACTTGTTCGGCAGTGCGGCCGGCTGTGGCGGCGGCGCACAACTGCAGCCCCTCTATGCGCCGTGCATAGGAAGCAAAGGCTCTTGGCCAGTAGAACGAAGCAATGCCTGCAATGCCAACCTTCATTGTTCCTCTCTCCATTCAACCTGCACTAGATGTTCACCATGTGGGATTGGGATAAAGAGAGAACGGCCTGGCCCTTCCTGCCAGCGTTCGCACTCCAGGGGCTTGCCGTCGCAGCGCGCAGCGGCGCCCTGACCCGGCTGCAGTGGCACGACGACGATGGCTCCTTCTGGGTGCGGAGTGCGTACGGTGAAGCAAAGCCCGCTCTGGGTGAGGCTCGCTGCATCAATGCGGGAGCTCAGGCGGTCGAACCACCAGCGCACAAGGCCGTTCAGCGACAGGTGCTTCACGGGCACGCCTCGCTCCTCGAAGTAGCCCTTCACTGCGGCGATCGCTTCTCGGCAGTAGGGTATCCTGGCAATGCGATTTGAGTGGAAAAACATGCTCGTCACGAGGTGACGCCGGCAGGTCAGGTCTAGCAGCCGATACAGCTGGGTGAAATTGGCTCCACCCGCGCTGTAGCCCATCTCGTAGCCTGTGAGAGGCTTTTCCACAAAGGGCAGGGTTTCGTTGCCGTGCTTCCAATCGTCGTAAAACCTGAACGGGAACGAAGTGCCAAAGGGGAAGCCGAAGATATCGCATGGGTCCAGAGGGGGCATACGCGCATGCACGAAGCTGCCATCCCCCTTGCCGCCCTCTGCGGCCATCCAGCGTGCTGGCTCCGCCCAGCCGACCCACCTGAGCCAATGGTTGACGCTGGCATAAGGCGCGAACCCGAAGCGATGGCGGAAAGCCTGGGCCTGCTGGTGCACGTCCTCAGGGCCAAACTCGTAAGCGCTGGGGAACCCATCACTGGGCACGAAGTTGTAATGCAGCGAGACGTCGTGGCCATTGGCGAGGATGGCCTCCACTTCCTCGGGTGAAATGGCGAACTCGCCGTGCTTGTACATGACGTTCACGTGGTAGGGCAGCTCAAGGGAGCGCATGAACTGCGAGGCCTTGAGCTGATCTCCCGCCGAGAACTCGTCATCGCCCGCCCAGTAGATGAGCGCGCGCGGCACCTGGCCACCGGCGGGAGGCATAGTGTACAGCCGTGGGTGCGGCAAAAGGGCGACCAGGCGCTCCAGTAGCCAGACCAGGTGGTCAGCGTAGGGGATCTCGATCTCGTGCTCGCCAATGACGAAGAGATCACCCGTCCTGTAGTAGCCGTCTCCATCGTAATCGCGGTCAATCGGCCGGCCCTGATGCAGGACCCAGGCTGTCTGTGGCAGGGAGAAGGCCCAGTAGGCTGCCCAGCCCTCGCCACTGCGCCGCAAGCTCACCCCGACACCAAGGGCAGAGCGGCCATCGCGGTCGAGCAGAGTGGCAAGCTCCCGAGCGCCCGCAGCTGCCACGAGCCGGACTGGGCCAAAGACGAGGAGGGGATGCTCGGGGTGCAGATCTGGCTGCAAACCTGCCG
Source organism: Anaerolineae bacterium (assembly GCA_028275325.1). Lineage (GTDB taxonomy): Bacteria > Chloroflexota > Anaerolineae > DRVO01 > DRVO01 > JAPWUW01. The sequence continues at coordinate 4,311 of JAPWUW010000131.1, forward strand.
CGAGCGGATCGTGGGCCAGCCGCAGATATGCGGATGGGACAAATGGGCTCTCCGCCCGGCGCTTTGGGCCCACCTCCCGAACGCCGAATAGCTCATCAAGCCCCTCCGTGCGGAAGCCAATGAGCAACCCGCCGGCCTCGACCCAGTGGCAGAGGACATGCTGCAGCTCTGGCTTGAGCACGGGGGTCTGCGCGCCTACAAAGAGGCAGGAGCAGTGCTGCAGCGCCTGCGCCAAGGCCTGGGCACTGGTGCACTGAAGTGGAGCAGCCGTGAGCCCGAGCTGCGCGCACAACTCCTGCATGTAGAGGTCCCAGTAGTTCTCTCCGGCCCTGTTGGCCTCGCGGTGGGCCGACGCATCGTACAGCCAAGCCGCTTCGAGCGTGCGTTCCCTCTGCACTTCCCGAACTCCCTAGAAATCCCGACGTGGTCGCACCACTTGGCCTGTGCGGGCAGATTCCCAGGCGGCAGCGCAGACGGCAACGGACTTTGCCCCATCGCGGACGCCCGGGACTGGCTCCTTGTTGTTGAGCAGGCAATCCTCGAAGTGGGCCAGATACCGCATCACAGTGCGCCCGTGGCCATAGGCCCCCTCCGTCTCCGGAGGGAAGGCAAACACGCCAGTGGGGCGGGTCTCCATCTTCTCGAAGACCACCTTGACGTTGCCGCCCATCTTGTCGGTGAAGTCAGCGATAAGGCTGCCCTTTGTGCCGTAGAGCCCAAGGCCCATCATGGGCATGGGAGGGTGCACTAAGCCGAAGGATGCGAGCACCCTGCCGATTTGACCATTGGCGAAACGCACGTTGATGACGAAATTCTCGTCCAAGGGGTACTCGCTGAGGCCGCTGCGGTTGCTGAAGCAGTGCACCTCAGTGATGTCGCCAAGCAGCCAGCGCAGGAGGTCGATAGGATGAGAGGCACCGCCATACATGAGGTCCTGTGGTGCCTGGAGCCGCCATGGCGTGGCGTAAGCGAAGGTGCGCAGGTCATGCACGTAATGCGCCTCAGCCCAGATCACGTTGCCGAGATCGCCATCGTCCAACATGCGTTTGGCGCTGGCAAACTGCGGCTCAAAGCGCATCGTCTGGCCCACCAGGAACTTTAGGCCAGTGCGATCCACCAGCTTCACAAGCCGTTCGGCATCTTCCACGCTTGTCACCATTGGCTTGGTGCAGATGACGTGCTTGCCAGCTTCTAGTGCGGCGGCCGCATGCTCGGCATGGAGGTGATCCGGCGAGTACACGCCGATGACCTGAATGTCGTCGCGGGCCAGTAACTCCCGGTAGTCCGTGGTCCAGAAGGGCACATCCCACTCCTTGGCCAGCGCGCTCACCTTCTCGGCGCTGCGGGCACACAGGCCCCTCACCACAAAGCGGGAAGTTGGCTCGCGGTTGACGGCCAAAAGGGTCGAGCCCATGCCAATGCCGATGACGCCAATCCCTATATCCTTGACCATTTTGCACCCCCTCATGCGGTTGGGTCAGCATTCTCACCGCGCCCGCGGTGAGCGGAATCGTTGGCTTCGAGCTGGCCGCAGTACATGTAGGGCAGGTTGAGATCGGTCAGCACCCTTGGAAAGAGGCTGCCCACAATAGGGCGCAGTTCCGGACGGACGAAGGTATCCGGCCATGCGTCCTGCAGTTCTTCCACAGTGCGGTAGCCGAGGACCAGCCGCACAAATGCTTCAGGTGGCAGGCGTATATCGCCGCCCTCGGCGTACATGTGGTTCTCAACGAAGCCGAGCGGCTCGACTGTTTCCAGCTTGCCGCCGACAAAGCGCAATGCAAAGGCCTCCCGGTAGAGGCTAAGCACCAGCGTCCGTGTGAGGTTGCTGAACTGCGAGCAGGCCAAGCGACGGCTGAACACCGGCGCGAGCTTGGCCAGGAACTGCCCAATCTGCGGGATCTTCACCAACCACTGGTACTGAGAAGCCGGCGTCGCCCCCAAGGCCCGCACCAGTTGCCGCAATAAGCAGGCCTCTGGCCCTCCTACCTGGATCTCGCTTGCCCCTTGAAGCTTGAGCAGGCCAAGAAGCGCCAGGCCCGCGCGGTGGTCCTCCACCCAGCCTTCCTGCACCCGCACCGCGTGGCTATTGACCCCCAGCGGCTGGAGCACGGCATAGCCGGCTGGCCTAGACCCTGAGGCTTCCCTCAGTATGTACACTGGGTAGCAGAGGCTGTTCAGCAGGAACTGCCAGTAGCGGGCGTCCCGCTGCACGTGGAAATGGCACACTGTGACGCTTGCATCGTACATGCGGCACAAGAGCGGGATCTCAGCCTCTCGTGCGGGGACCAGCTCGTAGCCTGCGGCGGCGTTGACGAAGGATTGCGGCACCTTCCAGCCAGGCAACGAATCCGCCGGACGGTGATCGAGGGCATAGGCGTAGCCGAACTGGCGGTAGTAGTACGGAATGCCCTCGATGATGCAGAGGTCGAAGCCGCGCTCCATTGCCATCTCATCGAGGAGCCGGAACTGCTCCTTTATGAGGCCACGGCGGCGATACTCAGGCCGAGTACCAACCATTTCGGGCATCGCCACGGCCAAGGCGATCCCCTCAAAGGAGCAACGCCACGGAATGAGGCACGTGGTGGAGACGAACTCACCGGTGTTGAGGTCTTCGACAACCAGGAAGTCGCCGTAGCTCATGTCGGGGTGGGAGCGCACCAGGACCTCGCATGTCTTCACGCTGCGCGGGTCGTATATGGCTGCAACGCAGCGCAAGTAGCGGCCAACATCCTCCGGGTTTTCCAACGCCCGCAGCATGAGGCCGCCCTGCAGCTCTTTGCGGCGGGCACGCGGGGGCACTGTGGCAGCGATCATCTCATCACCCTGGCAGCTTGCTCTGGCT
>JAPWUW010000132.1 GCA_028275325.1 Anaerolineae bacterium
GGCTCATGCTTGCGCAGCCAAGCAATGTGCAGCACTGGCAACGCAGCATGCGCCTCCCACCCTGTCGCCCGATAGATGGCCTCCTGCCCCAGGAGCTCCACGAGCTCCTTCCCTTCGGCGGCTGCGCGCCCATCCAGCCAGGAGATGGCCGGCCGCAGCGGCCTCATCTGGCTATCCACTGGGATCGTCGTCCCCCCCTGGCAGGAGAGGCTCATGGCGACAACGGACTGGCCCGCGCCAGCGCAGGCCTCGCGCACTGCCCCAACCACAGCTGTCCACAGCTCCTCCGGATCCTGCTCCACCCAGCCAGGGCGCGGGTGCTGCAGCGCGTAATCTCGCCGCGACTGCGCAACCACATCTCCTTTGGCCGTGCACAGCACGCACTTTGTGGCATTGGTGCCCACATCCACACCGAGCACAAGCGGCTCAGCCATATAGCAACCTCAGCGCATTGCGACGGAAAACGTCCTCGATATCCGCAGCGCTCAGCCCGGCAGCCAAGGCTGCCTGCCTGAAGGCCTCAACCTGTTCGTAGACGAAAAACGTCAGTCTGCCCGCCTCGCAAGGGTCGGCTACTCGGATGTGAGGGTCATCCGTCCGGCTGCGCGCCACAATGTTAATGTAATGATCCCCCTCGCAGATTCGCTTGGCCCGGAACGCCACCGCGGGCAGGTCGGTGCCGAAAATAAGCCTCTGCGGCCCGACCTCCTGGAGCGCCAGCGCAAAGACATCCGGGTTCGCGCTGGCCGAGAAGTCGAACATGAGCTGAGGGCAATCCCGCAGCAGTGGCAACCCGCGCTCCGCGTTGGGCAGGCAATAGGCGCGGCCAATGTGCGCGATGACAAGCTTGAGCCGCGGGTACTTCTGGCTCACCTCGTGCAGTTCCGCGATGTTGGCCGGGTCGGCCAGGCGCCCGGCCCGCGGCAGATGCAGAAGAACGCACAGGCCCCGTTCCTCAGCGACGCGCAGGTGCGCTGGCGGCAGGAAAGCGAAAATCGAGCACTCGCTGCTGCCAGCAAGAACTGGGTACGGCTTGAGACCCAAGAAGGGCCCCGCATCCAGCCGCTCTTCAAGCTCACGCGCGCTCCACCGGGGCGAAGAAAGCAGGAAGGCGCGCACCCCATAAGCTCTTGCGCTCTCCGCAACAAAGGCATTGCTCGCATCAACATCGGCAGCTGCAGTCGGCATCCCGAAGCAGACGGGCTCGACCTGCTTGCCCGGGAAAAGCCGCTCGTAATAACGCTTGAGCGCAGGCACACCCCAGCTTACAGGCGTGAAATGCTCTGGCCAGGTACGCGCGTTGGCCTTGCGCACCCCAGTGAACGCTGCCCTGTAAATATGGGTGTGAAAGTCGAGCATGCGCTCCGGGAGGAACGCCCGCAGTCGTTCCTCGTAGAACGGCCGATCCACCCGCTCCAATCGGCTGCCAACATCACCCCTGCAGCCCAAAGCCATCACAGCAGCCCATGCCTCCTTGCGGCCTCTTCTGGGGCCAGCCCCTCCTTCACCACAGCGCACAGCGCCCCCAAGAAGCGACCAGGATCCCGCGCCTGAAGGACATTGCGCCCGAACACCACTCCCCGTGCGCCAGAATCAATTTCCTTGCGCGCAAGCAGCAGCGCCTCCAGTTCTGTTGGCGTCTTTTCAGCTCCCAACCCAAGCACCGGCACAGGCACACTTTCTATCACTTCCGCAAAACGGTGGGTATAGAAAGTCTTGATGGCATCTGCCCCGAGCTCAGCGATGATCCGGCAGCCCCTGTAGACCTCGTCATGCAACTGCTCTGGTGTGTATTCCTTCGTTCGTGGTGGGAAAAGCTCGCCAATCACCGGCAAGCCGAGTGCATGCGCTTTAGCTGTCAGGCGAGAGAAGATCTCCACATTGCGCGCATCGTTGGACTCACTGCCCGTGTGCAAGCAAAGTTGCACAAGAACCAGGTCCGCTCCCAAGGCCAAAGCCTCCGCTGGCTCCACAACGACGCTGTTGGCACCTTCCACGTAGCCCCAGCCGAAGGCGAAGATAGAGCTCCAGTTAAGCCGGGCAATAGCCAGGGGCCCGCCACGGTAATTGAAGACATGCGCACAGTGCCGCAGCATTCCTGGCGCAAGCAGCACCGCATCCGCACGCGCGTCTATGGCCCGCAGAGCCTGCGGCAGATCGATCATTCCTGGCAGCGGCCCATCATGCTCACCATGATCGGCCGCAACCACAACCGCATTGCCCCTGGAAAAGAGCCGGGTGAGCCTTATGTCAAGCCCAGTCATGCCCGCTGCACCTCCGCCCAGGCACCAGAGCTTGCCGAGCGCTGCAAGGCATCAATCACGTTTTGCACCGCCAGCCCATCCCAAAAGCTCGGCGAGATCTCGCCCATTTGCCCCCGCGCCACATTGGAGAGAAAGTCGTAAGCACTGGCCACGTGGAATCGCGCCCAGCCCTGGCTGAACTTGGGCCCTGGCAGCGCGCCCTTTTCCGGGTAGCGCCCGACCGCAGCGATGCGCCGCCAGCCGCGAAGGCCTCCCATCGGTTCCTCTGGGTCACGCACGTCGTAGGCGTACAGCCAGTTTGGCTCCATCAGGTTGAAGGCAAGCGCCCCGCACTCCCCATGGATCTCAAGCCGCAGCTCGTCCTCGCAGCCTGTTGAGAGCCTCGAGAACTCAAGCGTCCCGATAGCGCCGTTCTCAAGCTCAACCTGCGCCAGCGTGATGTCGTCAACGGTAACAGCTGCCGTGCCGCCGCCTGGCACGGGCCGCTCCTTGATAAACGTGCGCTGCAGCGCTTGCACTGCCCTGAACCCGCCGACCAGATAATGGATGAGGTCGATGACATGCGCGCCCAGGTCGGCCACCGCTCCACCGCCGCTGCGTTCCATCTGCAGGCGCCAGCTCAACGGCCGTTTTGGATCAATGTAGCCCGAGTGCAGGTAAGCGGCGCGGAAGCTGAAAACTCGCCCCAAGAACCCATCCCGCACGAGCTCGCGCGCCCGCCGCAGTGCTGGCACGAACCGGTACTGAAAGGTCATCTGGCAGATGAGCTCAGGCCGCTGGGCAGCCGCAGATGCCACTTCCGCTGCTTCTTGCGCGGTCAGGGCTAACGGCTTGTCGCAGTAAACGTGCTTTCCAGCCCGGATGGCGGCCAGCGCTATCTCTCGATGACTATCGTTCGGCGTGCAGATGCTCACGGCATCGATGCCCTCACAGGCCAATAGCTCCCGGTAATCGCTGAAAACAAACGGGAAGAGACCCTCCTCCCGCACCCTCTGCGCGCTCTCCTCACTGCTTGTGCAGGCAGCGAGCAGCCTTGGCCGCGGCGCACCAAGGTACGTCCAGGGCACTGCCTGGTACGAGAGGGCATGCACCCGCCCTATGAACCCATAGCCGATAATGCCAACCCCTATCTCCTTCACGCGTAACCGAGCTCCCTTTCTGCCTCGAAAATGGCCTCATCGATAATGTCCAGGCCCTTGAGGGCCAGCTCCTCCGTTATGATAAGAGGTGGCGAAAGCCGCAGGTTGTGCCCCGCCGGGATCCATGCCAGCCCCTTTTCGAAAGCCTTCTTGTAGACGAGCGTGCCCGCTTCTTCGAAAGGCTCCTTCGTGCTGCGATCCTTGACAAGCTCGATGCCGAGGAGAAGTCCTTTGCCCCGCACCTCGCCGATTATGGGGTGCTCCTCCTGCATCTTGCGCATCCGCTGCAGCATCAACTGCCCGACCTGAGCCGCATGTTCGACCAGGCCTTCCTCCTCCAACACCTCAATGCTGGCAAGCGCCGCAGCACAGGCCATGGGGTTGCCCCCATATGACGTTGAGGCGCTGATCTTCTCCACCGCATCCTTGTATCGCTCTGCCACCAGCACGGCAGTGACCGGGAAACCATTGCCCAGGCCCTTCCCGAGGGTCATGACGTCAGGCACCACGCCCCAGTGCTCCATGCAGAAGAGCTTGCCCGTGCGCCCCATGCCCGTGAGCACCTCATCGGCAAAGAGCAAAATGCCATACTCGTCGCAGAGCGCGCGCAGCGCAGGCATGAAGTCATCGGGCGGCACAATGCTTCCTGCCCACCCCTGTATCGGCTCAAGCACGATCCCCGCCACGCGGCCGGAGGTTTCTTCCCTGATCACAGTGCGTATGTACTGCACACAGCGCAATCCGCAGCTGCCATGCTCCAGCCCAAACTCGCAGCGGTAGCAATGAGGTCGTGGCACGAGGAAAAAGCCGGGCGCTCTCAAGCTCTGGCTGGGGTCCAGCCGACCCAAACTTACGGCCGCCATTGTCTTCCCGTGGAAATCCCGGTGGAAAGAGATGAACTCAAGCTTCCCGGTGGCCGCACGGATCACGCGCAGCCCTGCTTCGACAGCCGTCGTGCCGGAATCGTAGAACTGCACCCCATTGAGCTTGGCGTCGCCTTCGCCCATCGCGATCTCCGCGAGCTTCTCGAGGAGCTGCATTTTGATGGGGGTGGTGAAATCATGGCAGTTCATCAGGGTGTGGGCATAGCGAGCAACTGCCTCGCTCACCTTGGGGTGACAATGGCCGAGGTTCGTCACGTAGATCCCGGAGGAGAAATCCAGGTAGAGGTTGCCGTCCACGTCCGTCAGCGTAACACCATGCCCCTTCTCAAAGGAGACGGGGAAGAGCCGCACTTGCGAGCTGTACCCCTTCATGTACCGGCTCGCTCTCTCATGCTGCTCTCTGGAGCGAGGGCCCGGCGGCGGCACCACAATCCGCGGGACGGAATCAGGCGGCACGAAAGCCCAGTTGCGATCGTAATCCACAGCGCCTCCTTGCGGCGCACAAGGCCAGACTGTAGTGCTTGCCGCATTCTAAACGAATGTGTTGTCACGCGTCAAATCCACGCCACAGATCCATCATGTTCGCACAGAGATCGCACAGAATCGCGCAATAGTCCCCCAGGCTGCGGTTCCACCTCGCCTTGTAGCCGCGACCCGGTTGCCATATACTCCAAGCGGGGAGCGGTTCTGTGGCTGCAGTCATCGCTGTCTTCGATTTCGACGGTACCTTGGTGAGCACCTCCGTCTGGCCAACGCTGGTGCGCGCGCAGTGGCGCCGGCGGCTGAACAGATTGCCGCTTGTGCTGCACCTCATGGCCCACTACCCCCTCTATCCAGCGGTGCGCATCGGGATCCTCCCGGAAGAGCGGTTCCGCAGGCTTTGGGCGGAGCACATGCCATGGTTGCTGTGGCGTATGGCCGTACCTCAAGCGGAGCAACTTTTTGGCGAGGTGGCTCGCGAGCTTCTTGATGCCTTGCGGCCTGGAGTCGCGGAAAGGCTGCGGTGGCACCAATCGCAAGGGCACCTGGTGGTGCTTCTCTCAGCGGCCTTCGAGCCTCTCTTGAGTGCCTTTGCTGCTCTGCTCGGGCTAGAGCATGTTGTGGGCAGCCCGCTCGAGGTCAGGGATGGTCGCTACACCGGCCGGGTAAGCCCGCCCATATGCATGGGAGAGAACAAGGTCAGGCGGTTGCAGCAATACCTCGGGCACCTGGGCATCAGCGTAGATTGGGGGCAAAGCTACGCGTATGCCGACAGCTACACAGACGAGGCCGTCCTGCGGCTTGTGGGTCACCCTATTGCTGTCTGCCCGGATCAAAGGCTGGCCGAAGTGGCTCGCATCTCAGGCTGGACAATCATGCAATAGGCTTTGCGCCGTAACCTCACCTGGGGCAGTGTGGAGGCGTTGGGACTTGGACGCGGAGCAGTTCGCCTGGAGAGAGATCATCGCTCGCGTTTTCGAAGGGCTCGACCAAGAAAGAGACGTGGCACCAGCGTGGCTCACGAACCCGGCTACAGGGCGGATTCTCAGGCTCAACTACCTGTTCCCGCAGGTTGGGCTGGCGATAAGGCTGGAGGGGCTGCGCTCTCGGGCTCAGAAAGCTCCGGAAGACGAGCGGGAAAGAGCCCTCCGCCTGGAACGCGAGGCTGTCCGGGAACGGCTCTGCGCCGAACACGGGGTGCGGCTCCTGCGCTTCGACATCTACGAGGAACCGCAACGCATCTTTCGCGAGCTAGCCTCAGGCCTGGCTTGGTCCATGCGCCAGGTGGCCAAGTCCGATAAGGCACCCGAGGAAAAGGTCCAGCTCTTGGAAGTGCTGCGCAGGGCGCGCGCCCGCCTCGAGGAAATTCAAAGGCGCGTTCACACAAGCAGGGATCTCCAACCATGGGCCGACCTTTGGGTGGACCGGGCCTACCTGGAAGCTCGCCAGCAGGCCGGGCCACCCCGGGGGGGCCCACTGCCGCGCTACGTGCTGCACATGCGGGTTCGCCACCCCGACTTCGGCACCGGCCGCGTCGTGGCGCTCGCAGATGACAATGGGGATCAGATTGTCACCGTCCGGTTCGATAGCGGGGAGGAACGCCAGTTCCTTGCCCACCTTGTAGTGGACAAGCTGCGCCCCTGCTGATGCCACCATCAAACCCTGCGCCTAACGCAGCCTGGCAGGCTTCATTGTCCAAGCCTGCAACCGCGTGAGCTCCAGGACATCGGGTGCCGAGAATCCCTCTGGGAAGATCACCCAGCTCCAAAGACCCTCTTCCTCAGGAGGGACATTCTCCGCCAGCAGGAGCCTGGCAGCCGGGCTCTCCACAAGGTCGGTGCGCTTCGCTCCCTCGAGAACCCTCTGCACGGCTTGAGCCATGAGGAGCAGCCCAGTTGCCGGGCCCACTTCGCCCTCTCCAACACGGAACGCCGCGGGCATATAGCCGCTTTCCATAGAAGCGAGTGCCCTTGCGGCACCTTCGGCGATGGCCTCCAAGGTTGCCTGAACAGGCTTTTCGGCAGCGCAACGTGTGCGCGGCCCCTGCATCGGACGCAGGTAGGCGAAGGTGGGCAATTCGCCATAGCGCCACCAGGCCACAAGCGCTGCCGCCATAGCGTGGAAAACCTCCGAGGGCGCTATGAGTGCTCCATCGGCCTCTATGTAACTCTGCTCTGGGCCCAGTGCTGCGGCCACACGTGCCAGGCTCTCAAGCCGCACTGGCCGGGGTGGCAGCGATGGCTCGTAAAGCCCAGGCAACCGACCGCCATCCACAAGCTCTAGGCCTGGCAAGCCCAACGCCAAATCCAGGAACCACCCGAAGAGCTCAAGCCGCGCTTCTCGTTCGGGCGGAGGGAGTAGCTGCG
>JAPWUW010000133.1 GCA_028275325.1 Anaerolineae bacterium
GGCATGGGGCGGGATTTCACGCTCTTTGCCCTCACTGAGGGCGCCGTTCGTTTCGAGCGACGCCGGGGCCGTTGCTACGTGAGCGTTGTTCCAAGAGCGAATTCAGCAAGCACACAAGGTTAGCACGAGAATGAAGAAGGGAATTCATCCGCAATACTATAAGGACGCAGTAGTCGTCTGTGCCTGCGGGAACACCTGGACGACCGGCTCCACCCGCAAGCAGATCCGCACCGATGTTTGCTCCAAGTGCCACCCGTTTTTCACAGGGGAGCAACGCATAGTGGATACAGCGGGTCAGGTGGATCGATTCATGCGCCGGCTTGAGCGTGCCCGGCCGCAGGCTAAGGATCAGCAGGAAGAAGGCTCGTAGCCCTTTGCCAGGTTGCGCACCCTCTCGGCCAGCCGAAGCGGATACAAGCGAGCCCGCCTCTTACGGCGGGCAAGCTGTCATAGAAGGGGTCATGATGCGCAACCGCGAGAGGGTCATTGTGGCTGTCCGCCGCCCCGATGGCTCGATTGCCCTGCACTCAGAACGCGCCAGCCCTCTGTACCGCTCGCGTCTGGCCAAGATGCCGTTTTGCCGCGGTATCCTCGCACTCTGGGATGCCCTGGGCACTGGCATCAAGGCTCTCATGTATTCGGCCGAGGTGGCAGCCGGGCAGGAGGCAGAGCTTGGCGCGGTTGCCCTCTGGGGGACTGCAGCACTCAGTGTGGCTTTGGCGATTTTGCTCTTCATGCTCCTCCCGGCGTTCATCGCCGGGCTGCTCAGCAACGTCTTGCGGGGTGCCCTGCTTCAGAGCCTGGCTGAGAGCCTGATCCGGGTGGGCCTCTTTTTGGGCTACGTCCTGGCCATCTCTCGCGTGCCGGAGGTGGCGCGCGTCTTAGCCTACCACGGGGCCGAACACAAGGTGATCAACGCCTACGAGGCCAGGGCGGAGCTCTCGGTGGAGAGCGCTATGCGCCACAGGACCAGCCACCCAAGGTGTGGAACCAGCTTCCTGCTCAACCTGGTGCTGCTTTCCATAGTCCTATTCACCCTGTTCGGCGAGCAACCGCTGCTGCTGCGGCTGGGCACGCGGCTTCTTGCCATCCCGCTCCTAGCCGCGCTTTCCTACGAGCTGATGCGGCTTCTCGCGCGGCACAGCAGCAACCCGCTTGCACGAGCCTTCATGGCCCCCGCGGTTGGGCTCCAATCCCTCACCGCCAAGGAACCCTCACCCGACATGGTGGAGGTCGCCCTGGCCGCCTTTACGGCCCTGCGCGCGGGACCAGCAGAAACCCCTTCGATGGCCACGGGCTCTGCGACGGACTGAAGCTACTTGCCTGTCTCCAGACCTTCCTTGCCGTATCCTTTGGCAAGCGCGTACTCGAGGCTGTCGGCAAGCGCAATCCAGCTGGCCTCGATGATGTTCGTGGAACTGCCCACAGTTGTCCAACGATGCAGGCCGTCGGTCGAATCGATCAGAACGCGCGTTGTGGCCGCTGTCCCCTTGTCCTCGTTGAGGATGCGCACCTTGTAGTCGGTGAGCTGCACGTTGGCCAGTTGAGGGTAGAGGGGCACAAGGGCCTTGCGCATGGCAGCGTCCAGGGCATGCACGGGGCCATTGCCCTCGGCTGCCGTCAGGTACACCTCATCGCCCACCCGCAGCTTGACCGTCGCCTCTGCCAGCAGCCCCCGTCCCTGGCGCCGCTCCACCAGCACCAGGAAGTCGATCAGCTCGAACCCGGGCCTATAGCCATCCAGTGCCCGAAGCATCATCAGTTCGACCGAACCATCGGCACCCTCGAAGGCAAACCCTTTGGCCTCCAGCTCCTTGATCCTCTCGAGGAGCTCACGCCTCTTGCCTTCGTCCAGCCTTTCGGCCAGCCCAAACTCCGCCGCCTTATACGCGATGTTGCTCTTCCCGGCCAGCTCCGACACCAGGAAGCGAGAGCGGTTGCCCACAAGGGCTGGGTCAATGTGCTGGAAGCTTTCCTCTGCCTTCAGCACCCCATCCACGTGCATGCCCGCCTTATGCGCAAAGGCGCTTCGGCCGACATATGGCATCGAGGCCGGCAAGGCCATGTTGGCCACCTCCGCCACATAGGCAGCCAAAGCAGTTAGCTCCCGCAGCGACGCGGGCGGCAAGACTTCCAGCCCCAGTTTGAGCTGAAGGGCGGGCAGGATGGAGCAAAGGTTTGCATTCCCGCAACGCTCCCCATAGCCATTGATTGTGCCCTGAACGTGCGTGGCCCCGGAGAGCACTGCCAACACCGAATTGGCCACAGCCATCTCGCCGTCATTATGGCAGTGGATGCCGACCGGCTTTGAGATGGCCGCACAAACAGCCCGTACCCCTTCCTCGACTTCATGCGGCAGCGAGCCGCCATTCGTGTCGCACAGCACGACACAGCTTGCGCCCGCGTCAGCCGCCGCGCGAACCGTCGCCAGAGCATACTCCCGGTTCGCTTTGAACCCATCGAAGAAATGCTCGGCGTCGAAGATCACCTCGCGCCCATGAGATCTCAGGAACCGAATGCTCTCGTCAATCATTCTGAGGTTGTTGTCGAGGGTGGTGCGCAACACCTTGGCCACATGCAGGTCCCAGCTCTTGCCAAAGATGGCAATAGCACGCGTGCCCGCAGCTAGAAGTTCACGCAACTGGCCATCCTCATCAACGGCCACATTGGCTCGTCGCGTGCTGCCAAATGCCGTGAGGATGCTGTTCTGCAAGGGGATGCCCCTCGCCCTCTCGAAGAACTCGACGTCCTTGGGGTTAGAGCCGGGCCACCCACCCTCCACATAGTGGATCCCAAAGCGATCCAGCCGGCGCAGGATCTTGAGCTTGTCGTCCACGGAAAAGGAGATGCCCTCTTGTTGCGCACCATCGCGCAGCGTGGTGTCGTAGAGCACTACCCGCTGCATTCACCCCTCCAACCCGAGAGCGAGCTAACTTTGCCCTCCACTGTAGACCGGGCTCAGCCAGCCGTGCCGATCTGGGTCTAGCCCCTGGACGATCCGGAAAAAGGCGTCCTGGATGCGCTGCGTCACCGGGCCACGCTGGCCGTTCCCAATGGTGATCTTGTCCACGGAGCGGATGGGCGTAATCTCAGCTGCTGTGCCGGTAAAGAAGAGCTCATCCGCAATGTAAAGCATCTCCCGCGAGATGGCGCTCTCCACAACCTGGTATCCAAGCTCCTTTGCAAGCGTTATAACGCAGCCCCGAGTGACCCCCCGGAGCACAGAATTGGAGAGGGGCGGCGTGTAAATCACCCCTTCGGAGACGAGGAACAAATTCTCGCCGCTGCCCTCGGAAACATAGCCATTTACATCCAGCACGATCGCTTCGGCATAGCCGTTCTCCAGCGCCTCCATCTTTATGAGCTGGGAGTTAGCATAGTTAGCCCCAGCCTTCGCCAGCGCCGGCAAAGTGTTCGGAGCCATTCGGTTCCAGGAAGAGACGCACACATCTATGCCCTGCTCGATGGCCTCCGCGCCAAGGTAGCGGCCCCACTCCCAGGTGGCAATGACAACCTCGACAGGGCAACCGCGCGGGTCTACGCCCATTTCCCGGTAACCGCGGAAGACAATCGGGCGCACGTAACAGGCGCGGTGCCCATTGGCGCGGATAATTGAGAACACTGCCTCTCGCAGCTCTTCCAGCCCATACTTGAGAGGCATGCGGTAAATCTTTGCCGAGCGCAGCAACCTCATGAGGTGGGCATCCAGGCAAAAAACTGCCGGCCCGCGGCGCGTGTCATAACAGCGCATGCCCTCGAACACGCTGGAACCATAGTGCAGGGCATGAGTCAGGACGTGCACCTTGGCTTCCGCCCAGGGCACCAGTTCCCCATTGAACCAGATGTACTTAGCTTCCGGAATCGGCATCTGCAGACCTCCTCAGCACGCGCTCTCACTCATTGCAATGACTTCACCTGGCCGCTTCTCAGGCGCCGATGCGCTCGGCCACGAGGGTGCCCATTCTCTCAGTGCCCACCCGCTCCTCTTCCGGGGCGCCGCTGTAAATATCGCGGGTGCGGTAGCCCTCTCTGAGGACCGCCTCCACCGCGCTTTCTACCGCCTCCGCCTCCTGCACAAGCCGCAGCGAGTAACGCAAGAGCATCGCGGCGCTCAGGATCGTCGCCAACGGGTTGGCGACATCCTGGCCGGCGTATTTGGGCGCTGAGCCATGGATTGGCTCATAAAGCCCAACCCGGCCTTCGCCGAGAGAAGCGGAGGGGAGCATGCCCATGGAACCGGCGATCATAGAAGCCTCGTCTGTCAGTATGTCGCCAAACATGTTGCTCATCACGAGCACATCGAAGGAAGAGGGCCGCCGAATGAGAAACATGGCACAGGCATCCACCAGCACGTGCTCGCTCTCGAGCTCGGGGTATTGGGAGAAGACACTTGTGGCCACCTCCCGCCAGAGGCGCGAGGATTCCAGCACATTCGCCTTATCGACCGACGACACGTGCTTTCGCCGCTGCTTGGCGAGCTCACAAGCGAACCTCACGACGCGCTCGATCTCCCGTCGGCTGTAATCCTCCGTGTCGAAGGCATGCTCCTGGCCGTTCTCGTTATAGCGCCCACGCCGCCCGAAGTAGATGCCACCCGTGAGCTCCCGCACAACCACGAGATCCACACCGCTCACAATCTCCGGGCGCAGCGGCGAAGCGTGAAGCAGATACGGGCTCACGCGAACCGGCCGCAGGTTGGCAAATACGTCCAACAACTTGCGCAGCCCGAGCAACCCCTGCTCCGGCCGCACTGGCAGCCTTGGATCATCCCACTTTGGGCCACCGACAGCCCCCAGGAGAACGGCATCGCTTCCAGTGCAAAGAGCTTGAGTCTCCTCAGGCAGCGCCGAACCAGTAGCATCTATCGCTGCACCCCCAACCAGCCCCGTAACCAATTCAAAGTCGTGGCCAAAGACCTCGCCGACACGCTCCAAAACCTTGCAGGCTTGGGCAACGATCTCTGGGCCAATGCCATCGCCGGGCAAAACAGCAATCCTTGCACGCATATCCGCTCCACTCCTGTCCTCTAGCCAATGGCACCCCGGGCGCTCAGATCTTTGCGCACTTTCTCCACAAGGCCCCCCGCTTCGATGATGCGCAGCATGAACTCCGGATATCGCTGCGCCTGAAAACTAACGCCGCTCGTCAGGTCGCGAATCGAGCCCGAAACCAGGTCCACTTCCACCTCATCCCCCTGTGCTATAGCCTGCGCAGCCTCCGGGCAGATGAGGATGGGCAAGCCGATGTTGATCGCATTGCGAAAGAAAATCCGCGCGAAGCTAGAAGCAATTACGCAGGCTATGCCAGCGGCCTTGATTGCAACTGGAGCATGCTCTCTTGAGGAACCACAGCCGAAGTTGGCACCAGCGACGATGATATCGCCGGGCCGGACCTTCTGCGCGAAGCCAGGGTCCAGGTCTTCCATGCAGTGTCTGGCCAGGGCTTGTGGCTCGGACGTGTTCAGATAGCGCGCCGGAATGATCGCGTCAGTATCCACGTTTGCGCCGAATTTCCAGACTCTGCCACGAAGTAGCATTGCTTTGCCCCCTTTCACGATCGGCCAGCGAGGGCGCTCTCCACCGCCCTCCGCACCGCTTCGGGATCTGGCGGTAGCTCAATCGGGCGATTTGCATAGCGCGCCCGGACGTCGGGCAGTGCATCCTGATGGTAGCGGACCTTGAAATCCGTGAACTTGAGGCCGTGAGCTGTGCTGAGGACAACCACCCGCTCATCCCTACCGATGTCGCCGCGCTCCACAAGCTTGAAAAGCACCGCTAGGGCCACCCCGGTATGAGGGCAGCAGTACATGCCGGTGCGGTCCGCCCTTGCCGCGGCATTGGCAAGTTCGTCCTCTGTCGCCTGCTCAACGATGCTGTCAAATTGGCGCAGAACCTTCACCGCCCGCTCGTAACTCACAGGGTTGCCGATCTGGATCGCGCTGGCCAGTGTCCGCTGGGCCTTCACCGGCTGGTACTCCTTGAACCCCGTAAGGTAGCTGAGGTAAAGCGGGTTGGCCCGCTCTGCCTGCGCGCACACGATCCTCGGCAGCCGGCTGATAAGCCCCAAGCGTTTCATCATCAGGAAACCCTTGCCAATAGCGCTCACATTGCCAAGGTTCCCGACAGGTATGACCAGCACATCCGGCACTTCCCAATCGAATTGCTGCACAATCTCAATGCCTACGGTTTTCTGCCCCTCCATCCGCAAAGGGTTCATCGAGTTGGCCAGGTATATGGAGTGATCTTCCGTAAGGCGCTGCACCACGGCCATGCAACCATCGAAATCGGTATCCAAGGAGAGCACAATTGCCCCGTTGGCAATCGGCTGGACAAGCTGCCCAACCGAGACCTTGTCCTTGGGGAGGATGACAAGCGCTGGAATACCGGCGGCAGCGCAGTACGCAGCAAGGGCCGCAGAAGTGTCCCCGGTCGAGGCACAGGCCACTGCCCGAATCGGCTTGCCCTCAGCGATCATCTGCTTTACGGCTGAGACGAGCACGGTCATCCCGAGGTCCTTGAACGACCCAGTGTGGGAATTCCCGCATAGCTTCACCCACAGATCCGGAACGCCTATCTCAGCCCCCAGCCGCTCAGCCCAAAAGAGGTTGGTGTGCCCCTCATACATGGAGACGATGTTCTCATTGGCTATCCAGGGGGCCACCCACTCTTTCTTGCCCCAGACCCCGCTGCCATAAGGCCACTGGTTAGTTCGTGCCCGCTCGTTGAAAAGCTGAATCCAGGCTGCCGGCGAGCGCCGCGCAAGCTCGTTTTCATCGTGCTCGACGTCCAGCAGCCCACCGCAGCGCTCGCAGCGATAGACGATCTGCCCAACGTCGTAGCGTTGCCCGCAGCCGCGCACACACTCCAACCAAGCCCGGTAAGCCACAGACCCTCCTCCGCTAGAGCAGCCCCATCGCGATCATCTTCTCGGCGATCTGGACTGCGTTCAGAGCAGCGCCCTTGCGGATGTTATCGGCCACCACCCACATGTCCAGCGCGTTCTCGCAGCTTGGGTCCCGGCGGATCCGGCCCACGAACACCTCATCCCGCCCGCTGGCCATGCGCGGCGTGGGGTATAGCGCCTGGGCCGGATCGTCCACCACC
>JAPWUW010000012.1 GCA_028275325.1 Anaerolineae bacterium
AGGATCTCATGGCAAGCTGAGCCAGAAACCACAGGGGACGCCAGGTGGGGCAACTTTGGGCAGGAGAAAAACAGGGCCAGCGTGCCCGGGCCAAGTGAGCGCTCTCAGAGCTCCGCGCTCCAACCGGAGGCAGCTGGCCATCACTGTGCTGAGCATCCTGGGGATGCTCCTTTCTCTCCTGGCTATGCAACGTTCCCTGGGCAGCCGGCAGTGCCTGGTCGGCTCGGATTTTCGCGCCCTCTACACTGGGGCGCTCATGCTGCGCATGGGCGTGCGTTCCGACTTCTACAAGCTGGCCACCCAGTACGAGTGGCAGCGCAGCTTTGCGCCTGAGCTCAGAGAGCAGGGCCACCTCATGGTCTTCGTCAACCCGCCATTTGTCGCCTTGCTCACCCTGCCGCTTTCCTTCTTGCCGTTTGCTGCCGCCTACTGGGTCTGGGCTGGCGCAAACGTCCTCTTGATGCTTGCCCTGGCGCGCGTGCTGCTCTTTTCTCTCGCGGACGTGAGCGAAAGCAAGAGGCTGCGGGCGCTTTTTCTCGCCCTCACCTTCCTGCCCGTCTGGGTCACGGTATACCAGGGGCAGTACTCGTTCATCCTGGCCATAAGCTTGCTCATGGCCTGGGGCGCCCTCGCGCGGCGCCAGGAAGCGCAAGCAGGCCTCTGGCTTGCCGCGCTCCTCATACGGCCACAGCTTCTCCCCGTGCCGGCGCTTCTCTTCATCTGGTGGCGGCGCTGGCGGGCGCTTGCCGGCCTGGCTTTGGGGGCTGCTGCGCTTCTTGCCGTTTCCCTCCTCGCCGTTGGCTCTCGCGGGCTGCAGGGCTACGTGCAGCTGCTGCAAGCCACCCTGAGCTGGGGAGATGCCTTCACCATGCACCCGCAGCGGATGTACACCTGGCGCAGCTCCCTGCACTTGCTCATGCGCACGGATAACGTGCAGGACATCATGGGCTGGTGGGCCCTCGGCTCCCTGGCCGCCATCGCCCTCTTCCTGTGGGCCTGCAGCAAGGGCACTGGCCCTTCTGCAGTCCAGCTTGACCTGCAGTGGGCCCTTGCGGCGCTGGTCGGGCTCTTCGTGAGCCCGCACGCGAACTTTCATGACCTCACCTTGCTGCTTGTGCCCTTTTTCCTGCTCATGCGGCACGGCCTGCCCGGTGGCAGCGCCCACGCACTGGCCCTGCCGGCGAGGGTGCTGCCCGCCGTTGCCTATTTCCTGGCGCCGGCCTCTCTCTTCCTGGCCCCTTCCTTGCGCATCCAGCCCGTCACCTGCTTCCTTGCGCTTGCCATCGTCTGGTTAGCCTGGTGCGCGCGCCGCCTCCAACCGGCACCCGCAAGCTGAGGTTTCCCGTGGGGGGTGCTGGAGCCCGCACCCCCACGGGGCCGTAGCGCCGCGCTTGCACTACGGATAGGTTGGCCGTTGAGGCTGCCCCTTCTCAGCGGCGATGTTAGCCGCCTCGAGCACTCCGATGACGCGCGCCGCCGATTCCGGCGTGACGGGAACAGGATCCCCGAGCAAGAAGTGATTGGCGAGCTGGATGTAGAGCTCTTCGACTGCCGACCACTCCGCCCACTGCGGCCTGCCCTGCTGCCGCCGAGGGGCACTGTACGGGATGAGCTCCTCAATGAGGCCGTTCTCGCCCTCGCGGTGGACCAGGATCTGGCGGCCAATATCTCTGTTTGGCGGGCCAACCTCGATAGCCCCGCGCGTGCCCAAAATGCGCATGTAGGCCTTGCGCGCCGCTGAGAGAGAGCCAAACTCGATATCCAGCAGCTGCCCACCCCGGAACCGCGCCACGAGCTTGGCCGCATCTGCATTGGTGACGTCGAACCAGCGGCGCTTTTGCGTCCAGGCCATGACGGATTCGACCTCGTCGCGAGCAAGGTTGAGTGCCCAATCCACCATGTGGGCGCCCCAGTCATGCATGATGCCGCCCGAAACGGCCTTGTCGGAGCGCCACCAGTAACCGGGGTGCCCAAAGCCAGCCGAGAAATACTCGAAAAGCCAGGGCTCGCCAATGCGCCCCTCAGCAATGACCTGCTTCAGGGCCAGGTAATCCCGATCCCAGCGGCGATTGTGGAACACGGTGAGCGTGAGGCCAAGGGAGCGCGCCTTCTCGATAAGGGCAACGGCTTCAGCAGCCGTGATTGTGAAGGGCTTCTCCACCATGACATGCTTGCCCGCATCCAGGAACTGCGCTGCGACCGGGGCGTGGAGGTTATGCGGGAGAATGATGACCACGAAATCCACGTCTGGCTGAGCAGCGAGGGCCGCCGGATCTGTGTAGGTGCGAATGCCGGGGAAATCCTGGGCTGCCACTTCCATCTGCTTCGGGTTGATGTCGCAGGCCGCCACGAGCTCCAGGCCAGGCGTGTTGCTGACCAAGGTGCCGTGGAAATGCCCCATGCCGAACGCTCCGCCATAGCCCACAAGGCCCACGCGCATGGGAGGGCGCGGGCTCTGGCCGAGCGCCCAACGGCAGCCATGACAAATGAAATCGGCCACTGGCCACAGCTGCAGCACCTGCGGTGTGTGGCCAAGCCCAAGGTAGCAAACTCGCCCCTTGCCCTGCTCTCGCACCCAGGCGATGGGCAGCTCCTTCCCCTGGTAACGCACTGTGAGAAGAGTGTGGAAGGGCGAGAGGGGCTCCATGATGTAGAGCTCATCCTCAACGCTGAAACTTTCCGGCAGCCGCACTGTGATCATGTGCTGCGCATCAGCGCGGAAAACCGAGAAGCGCGTGAGCGGCGGGTGCTCCTGGAAACGCGCACCAAGGAGGCTCAGGTAGCCCCTCGCCTGAGGGAAGCTGGCCGTGGCCCCATGCAGCGCCACAAGGGCGCCGCCAGATTCCACCCATTGGATGAGCGAGCGCTCCTGCTCCGCCGGCAACTCACCGCCATCCGTGTAAACGACAAGCAGGTCGACCCCCTCCAGGTGCAGGAGCGCCTCAGTTGCCGTCGCTCGCTCAGCGCTGGCGATGCCCCGGCGAGCGAGCTCCTGCGCCAGGAAGGCGAACGCTGCTTCATCCGCGTGGTAGCCGGCATAACTTGCCGAAAGGATCAACGCTCTTTTCACATCAGGCCTCCTCATGATGTCTTGCAGCGGGTGAATGTAGGCCGAGGCCAATGGCCCGTCAAATGGCAAACAAAGGGAGCCTCAGCCTCAGCACCTTCAGCGT
Organism: Anaerolineae bacterium; assembly: GCA_028275325.1. Taxonomy (GTDB): domain Bacteria; phylum Chloroflexota; class Anaerolineae; order DRVO01; family DRVO01; genus JAPWUW01. The sequence continues at coordinate 3,174 of JAPWUW010000012.1, forward strand.
GGCTCTTGTTGAGGGGCCAGCCCGGCCCCTATAATGGCGGCAACCAGATGGGAGGTTCGGGATGGCCCAGCTCAGAGTTGGCTTCTCACGCGCCGAGATAACCCCGAGCATTGGCACACCCCTCGGGGGGTACCTCGGCCGGCCGCAGTTTTACGCTATCGGCATCCATGATCCGCTCTATGCCAGTGCCATCGCCCTTGAGGCCGGCACGCGCGAGGTGCTCCTTTTTTCCCTCGACCTGCTCGGCCTCACCCCTGAACGCTCCTTGGCACTCAGCCAAGCGGTTGCCAGAGCGGCCAAGCTGCCGCAAGAGGCCATCGTCATCGCCTGCACGCACACGCACTCCGGGCCCAACACCTTGCCGCTGCGCGGCATCCCTGACGTGGCCGAGGAATACTACGACTACCTTGAGGAACGGCTGAAGCAGGCAGGCCTTGCTGCCCTGCGCCGCCTGCGGCCGGCGCGGCTGCAAGTTGGCGCCGGGAAGAGCGACGTCGGCGCCAACCGGCGCGCCCCTGCGCAGAACACGATCCAGCTGAGGGAGAACCCGTCCGGAACCTACGACGACACGCTGCTTGTGCTGCGCTTTGTCGATGCGGATTTCCAGGATCCGCTCGGGCTTGTGGCCATCTACGGCTGCCACCTGACCGCACTGGGAGCGAGCAACATGCTCATCTCAGCAGAATGGGCGGGGCTGGCAATGCGCTCGCTGGAGCAGGAGTTCGCTCACCCCTGCGTTTTCCTCAACGGCGCCTTCGGCAACGTGAACCCGCGCGGCCGCGACGAAACCTGGCAGCGCACCGAGCAGATTGCAGCGCAATTCGCCGCCGACTGCAAGCGCGCGCTGGCAGCCGCCACGCCGGAGCCCGAGCTGCCTCTGTGCCTTGTGCGGCGGACAGTACAGTTGCCGCTTGCTCCACTGGCCGCGGAGGAGGAAATCCACCGCATGCTGGCAGAGGCCAACGCTGTGCTCGAGGCCAGCCCTGCAGATGAGATCTCCCGCCGCCTTGCGGCCGTGCGCAGAGCCTACGCCCAGGCAGTGCAAGAGCGGCGAATCTCCTGCACCTGGGAGGAAAGCCGGCCTGCGGAGCTCGTCGGCCTGCGGATAGGGTCCGTAGCGCTCCTCGGCATGCCAGGGGAGGTCTTTGCCGAATACGCCATCTGGCTGCGCCAGGGCTCCCCCTTCCGGCACACGATGGTGCTCGGCAACGTGGGGTACGAGCTCGGGTACTTGCCCACTGCCGCCGCCTTTGCCGAGGGCGGCTACGAGCCCAACTCCTACATCTTCTTCTGCGAGCAGGGCTTCTCGCCCGCAATCGAAGGAGTGCTCCTCGAAGCAGGGCGATCGATACTGGCTGAACTGGCGACGGATCAGTGCTAGCTCTTGTGTCAAAGGAGGCCACAAGCAATGTGGAAGCTCGCAATCATCACTGACGAGGTGAGCCACGATTTCGCGCAGGCCCTCGATGCCATAAAGGACTGGGGCCTGCGTTATGTCGAGCTGCGCACGGTGGACCGCACCAACCTGGCGGACCTTGACGATGCGGGTGTAGGGCGCGTGAAGCGGCTTTTGGAGGAACGGGGACTTTCCGTTGTCGCCTTCGCCTCGCCTTTCCTCAAGTGTTACCTGCGGGAGCCGAAGGCTGGCCCGGCTGGAGATGCTTTCTTCTCCAAGGCCAACACCTACGAGGAGCACCTGCAGATCCTGCGGCGCATGGGTGAGCTGCGCCGGGTCTTTGGCGTGCGCATGACGCGCTGCTTCTCCTTCTGGCGGGAGCCGGATCCGGCCGCCGTGTTTGCCGAAGTGGTTGATCGGCTGCAGCACTCAGTGCGGCTTGCGCAGGAGTACGGCCTGGTGCTGGCCATGGAAAACGAGACAGCCTGCAACGGTGGGACGCCGCAGGAAGTGCGCTGCCTGGTTGAAGCCGTGAACTCGCCCACCCTTGGCATCATGTGGGATGCCGGCAATGCCCAGTGGGCAGGGGTGGAGGCTTACCCCGATGGCTACAACGAGGTGCGCGGCAAGGTCTACCATGTGCACGTGAAAGACATCGCCTTCACTGACGGCAAGCCCCATGGGGTCGTCTTCGGTACAGGCCTTGTCAACTTCCGCGAGCTCTTCCGGGCCCTCAAGGCGGATGGCTACGAGGGCGCGCTTTCCCTCGAGCCGCATTTCAAGCCGGGCGAGCCGGGGCCGATGGAGAGCGTAAAAGCCTGCGTCGACAACCTGCGCCGGCTTCTGGAGGAGCTCAAGATCGAGTTCGTCTAGGCTACCAGCGCGGGGCAGAGCCCAGCGGGCGGGCCCGCTGGGCTGCAACTACCAGCCCGGCTGCTCCCGCCCACACCCGTCGCGGCAAGCTGAGGGGCCCCAGGGCAAAGGTACACCTGGGCGTTCAGTGGCTCTGACGCAAATGACCGTTGCCAGCGTCCCTGCATGGCGGATGCCTGCTGCTATATGTCTCAGGTCTGGCCTTTTGCTGGCCCTGCTTGTGAGCGAGGGGTATACTCTAGTTGCGCCTTGCCAGGCAGCGCGTTTTTGGGGGGTCGTGGCGTGAGACATTTCCTGACTTTGGCTGATCTTTCCACTGAGGAGATCCTCTACCTCCTGGAGCTGGCACGGGATTTGCGCAGCGAATGGCGCTTGGGGGGCAATAGGCCTTTGCTTGCTGGCAAATGTTTGGCCATGATCTTCCAGAAGCCTTCTTTGCGCACGCGTGTCTCCTTCGAGCGAGCGATGCACCATTTAGGTGGTCTGGCGATGTACCTCTCGCCGCAGGAGATCCGCCTCGGGGAGCGAGAGAGTGTGGCAGATGTTGCCCGCGTCCTTAGCCGTTACGTGGATGCAATCATGGCGCGGGTCTTCGCCCATGCGCATATAGAGGAGCTGGCTGCAAACGCCACTGTGCCTGTCATCAACGGGCTCTCTGATAAGTTCCACCCCTGCCAAGCCTTGGCGGACTTCTTCACCATCTGGGATCGTTTTGGAGCCCTGCGCGGCATAAACCTGGCTTACGTCGGCGATGGCAACAATGTAGCGCATTCGCTGCTTATCGGGGCAGCCAAACTTGGGGTGAACATTGCTGTGGCCACACCGCCTGGCTACGAGCCGGCCCCGGACGTTGTGGCCCTGGCGCGTGCGTCAGCGCAGGCAACTGGCGCAACGGTGCAGCTTTTGCATAGCCCGCAGGAAGCCGTGCGCGGCGCGAATGTCGTCTACACCGATGTGTGGGCGAGCATGGGCCAGGAAGCAGAGGCCGAAGAGCGGCGCAAGGTCTTTGCGCCCTACCAGGTGAACCAAGCGCTCGTCTCCCTTGCCAAGCCAGATGCCATAGTCATGCACTGCCTGCCAGCACACCGGGGCGAGGAGATAACGGACGAGGTGATCGACGGGCCGCAATCTGCCGTCTACGACCAGGCCGAGAACCGGCTGCACGCGCAGAAGGCCTTGCTCGTGTGGCTGTGCGCGCAGTGCCGCTAGCGAGGCAAGGGTGAAGTTGCGAGCGCCTGCGCTCGAGAGCCCAGCGACGGGGGATGAGGAGCAGTGTCCCAGGTAACGTGGCTTCTGCAGCGGCTGAACTGGCTGAGCGCACTGGATATCCTGCTTGTGGCAGCGATCTTCTACGCTCTGTTGCAGGTCCTGCGGCGCACACAGGCCATTCTCGTCCTGCGCGGGCTTATCTTCCTTGCTATCATGGCCGTGCTGCTTGTCTCCGTCCTGCCGCTGCCCGCCTTCACCTGGCTGATCCGCAGCTCTCTCCCCGCCCTGCTCGTCGCTGTGCCTGTTATCTTTCAGCCAGAGTTGCGCCGCGCGCTGGAGCGGCTTGGTCGCGCCGGCCCGGTCGCATCCTGGTTCGGGCGCGAAGTGGCCATGAACATGGTCGTGGAGGAGGTCGCTGCTGCCTGCGTGCGCTTGAGCGAGAGCCGGCACGGCGCCCTGATCGTCTTTGAGCGCTCCACTGGGCTGCAGGATATCATCGATACGGGCGTCCCCCTCGATGCCCTTGTGAGCCAGGAGCTTCTTCTCACCATTTTTTACCCCAGCACGCCCCTGCACGACCAGGCAGTGGTGATAAGGGGGGATCGCGTCGCGGCGGCAGCGTGTGTCCTGCCGCTCTCGGAGCGCTTGGCCACCAGCCGCGTCGTGGGCACGAGGCACAAGGCTGGCATCGGGGTCACAGAGCGAAGCGACGCGGTGTGCATCATCGTCTCGGAGGAAACCGGCATCATCAGTGTCGCCCACAACGGCCGCATGATCCGCCGCCTGGATGGGGAGCGACTGCGCAGCATACTGAATGCCTTCTTTGAGCCCAGCGTTCAGCCAGGGCTGGGTGCACGGATTAGGGAGGCCTTGCCTCGTGGCGAGCGCTCTAAGAAATCCAAGGCTGCCTGATATCGGCCGGCTGCGCGGCCTGCTCAACACTGTAGGCTCGCTTTTGCTTTCCCTCGTCATGGCCTTGCTCGTCTGGGCCGTGGCCACCAGCGCCGAGAACCCTTCGGTTACGGACTGGTACCCCGAGCAAATCCCCCTCTCTCTCGTCCACCAGCCAGCGGGGACTGTCCTTGTTAGCAAAGTGGAGCCTTCCGTGAGGGTGCGCATTACCACCTTCCGCAACAGCTGGGATGCCATCCGGCCCGATGACTTCCAGGCCTTCGTCGACCTGAAGGATGTGCCAATCGGCCAGAGCAAGGATGTGCCCGTCGTGGTGCAGGTCAAGCGGCGGGGTGTGCGTGTGGAAGATTACATCCCTGAGAAGGTCACAGTGCTCCTTGAGCCCTACGCTGAGAAGACCGTTTCTGTGCGGGCCAACATCGTGGATACGCCGCCGCTCGGATATGTGGCGCGCGAACCGACGCCGCGCCCGGCGGAAGTCAAGGTGGGTGGGCCGGCCTCCGCAGTGGAGCGCGTGGCCTATGCCAGCGCCGATGTCTGGCTGCGCGGCGCCAAACAGAGCTTCGAGAGGCAAGTGAGCCTCACGGCCATAGATGAGAGTGGCCAGGTTGTCTCGGGCGTGAGCCTTTCCCCGGGAACGGTGACGGTGAGGGTGGAGCTTTCGGAGCGCGCCAACTTCAAGGGCTCAGTGGCCGTGCGCGTGGAACTGGTGGGGCAGGTGGCGCCACTTTACGCTGTGAGCAAGATCACCGTCCGGCCAGATATGGTCACCCTTGTTGGGCCACCCTCTGTCCTGGCGCAAATCCCCGGTTATGTCTCCACCGAGCCGGTTGATATCAGCGGCGCCAAGGAATCGATCGTGAGGAAAGTGGCGCTCAGGCTGCCAGCTGGCGTCTCCGTCGTGCCCGAAAGCCCGGAAACGGATTCCGGCCAGATGGTTCAGGTCGAGGTGGAAATCGTGCCCTTCACCGGAGGCCGGACTGTGAAGGCCGCCGTCCAGGTGCAGGGCCTTCAGCCGGGGTACGAGGCAACTGTAAGCCCCGATAGTGTGGATGTCTTCCTCTCCGGTCCGCTTGCGCTCCTGCAGGAGCTCTCCGAGAGCGAAGTGCAGGTTGCTGTCAACCTTGTCGATGTGCCGCCTGGCACTCACCGGCTGAAGCCGACGGTTGTCGTGCCCGAAGGGGTGACGGTGAAGAGCGTCCTGCCAGAGCTTGTCGAGGTTCAGGTGGTGGCCCCGCCCACGCCGACACCGCAAGCGGGGAATGGGTCATAGGCTTACCCTGGCCCGGCGCCTGTTTATGGGGCTGTGCGCGCTCTGGGCCGCATCCGCCGGGAGCGGGCCTCTTGTAAGGGGGCGCTCAGCAGATCCGGCGCTGCGCCGCGCTTTCGAGCGCTTTCTGCCGCTTTTGGGGCAGGCAGAGCTGTCCTTGCCGCTCCTGCAAGCTGCGCTGCAGGAATCCTTCGGCTGTTTGCCGCCATCGCTGCGCGAGGAGATCGTGGCGCAGGCCGGAGCCGCCGGTGTTTCCTGGCAAGTTGCAGCCGCCTACAACCTGGCCGAGGCACTGCCGCTCTCAGCAAGGACCCTGCAACAGTGCCTGCCGCGCGCAATCGGCTTCTGCCTGCCAAGGAAAGACTGGCAGAACGGCATCCTCGCGCTGGCCTTTCTGCCGCTTGCGGAGGAGCCCACCTGGCGGGAGGAAGGGCTCCTCTCGGGCCTTGCCGTTGGCCGGCGAATGGGCTTTCACCTGGCCATCAACGGCTCTCTGGCTGCGCTCTGCCTCGCGCTGGAGCCAGCACGCTGGCTTGGGCCTGGGGTTCCGGGCCCGGCCATCATCAGGGAAGCCTTGCGCATCGGCCGCACGCTGGGCGATGCGCTTGCCATCGCCAGGTCCTTGCCTCCCGCGCGCCTCACTGCCTGCACCTTCTACGACTGCGTGGAGGGCGTCGGGCAGGTGCTGCTGACGGGCGAGGCTCCCTCCCTGGAGGAGCCAGGGCGAGCACTCCTCGTCCAGGGGGTACAGGGGGCGGAGCCGAACCTTGCCTGGCTGCGCCGTGCTGTGGAGGCAAACGATGGCTGGCTCACCGCGAGGAAAGCCGTCCAGCTCCTGCAGCAAGCCCTGCCGGGTGCCTGCGCCGTGGCCATCGATGCCGATGCGCGTGTGGGGCTCCTTGCAGGGCACAGGGGTGTGCAGGAGCTCATCTTCTAGCCGCAGCTCGGGCTCGGGCAGCCGCTGGGTGGCAGCTGCAGCACAGTGCGGCTAAACTGGGCCCTGCAAGCCAAGTTGCAGGAGGTGGTTGCTGTGGCAAACGGTGAGGCTGTACTGCAGGCGATCCTCGCGCGGCGTTCTATCCGTCGCTTCCGGCCGGATCCTTTGCCGCGGGAGATGGTGGAGAAGCTGCTCGATGCCGCAATGGCTGCGCCATCCGGCAATAACGTGCGGCCGTGGCATTTCGTTGTCGTTCAGGACGCAGGGAGGCGCCGCCAGCTCAGCCAGGTCCACCGGTGGGCGTACATGGTCGCAGAGGCTCCCCTGGCAATAGCCGTCTGCGCCGACGCTTCCAGCACCGAGTTCTGGCTCGACGATTGCAGCGCCGCCACCGAGAACATCCTGATCGCTGCGCAGGCCTTGGGCCTTGGAGGCGTCTGGATCGGCATACACCAATCTGCGCAGTACCAGGAGCAGGTGCGCCAAGCGCTCGGGATTCCCTCGCGCTATACAGTCCACTGCCTGCTTGCCATAGGCTACCCCGCCGAGCAGAAGCCACCGCACGGGCGGCACGACCCGGCCAAGGTACACTGGGAAACCTGGTAGAGCGTTCGGCGCTTCAGCAGCTCCGCCACCACACCCTCCAGAGGTCCAGCTGGCATTGAGCGCGCCGCAGGGCATCGGTGGTGGCGGAGCCGCCAGTTGGGCTGCCCCAGCACGCGCAGGGCGGTGCTGGGGCAGCCCCGGCAGTGCTAAAGCAGGCTTGCCGAATCGGAATCCAGGTACAGGGTGGCGTCTTCATGCCGGCGCAAAATGCTGGCCGGGCAGCTCACGCTCACAGGCCCGCGCAGCGCCGCGCGCACAGCCTCGGCCTTGCTCTTGGCGGGAACCATGCAGAAGATTGCCTTGGCCGACAGGATAGCAGGCACCGTCATGGTGATGGCAAGTTTTGGCACTTCTTCCAGGCTATCGAAGCAGCCATCGTGCACCTGCTGCAGCCGGCTGCGCTCGTCGAGCGCCACAACTTTCACCTTCTTGGGGTCGTTGAAGTCCGCCACAGGCGGGTCGTTGAAGGCGATGTGGCCATTTTCCCCGATCCCGATGCAGGCAATGTCTATCGGGTTGGCCTCCAAGAGCTCAGCGTAGCGACGGCATTCCGCTTCCACATCAGGCGCGTTCCCGTTCATGAAATAGATGGTGCCCGGCCGCACCTTGTCAAAGAGGTGCCGCCGCAGGAAATTGCCGAACCCCTGCGGCGCGTCCGGCGGCAGCCCGACGTACTCATCGAGGTGGAAAGCGATCACCTTGCCCCAATCGATCCCCTTCTCCTCGCATAGACGGGCGAGAAACTCGTTCTGCGATGGCGCAGCAGCGAAGGTCATGACGACACGGCCCTGCCGGGAAAGGAGCTCCCGCATGCGCGCGGCGACGGTCGCAGCGGCGGCTGCACCCAATTCATCGCGGGTGCGATAGATCTGCACCTTGAGCTTCTCGGCCTCAAAAGCCCTGAGCGGCGAGGGGACTGCAACCTTGCAGCTCATGTTGACCTCCTAGTCATCTTTGGGCATCCTGCCCAACGGCCCAAACTCTAGCCCACCCGAAGGCGGTTGGCAAGGAGGTGCCTCTGGGCTCCCACGCCAGGACCTTTGGTCCCAAACAGGGGCGGGCGGGTGGGGGGAATGCGTCCTGAACTGCAACAATGGCCGCAAACGTGCGCTGGCCGCGAAACAGGAGAGCAACATAGGCCATCGGCAAACTCATCAAGAGTCTCATCACAGCGGGGCCAGGGTTCCAGGGCGGCCAGTGCACACCTGCAAGGGCGCCGACTGGCGTTTCCATCACACCTCTAGCCGGTGCAGCACTCCAGGAACAAGTCTCTCCCACCCACCCACCCACCCGCCCTGCCGCTTGGCCCCTCTTTTGGGGGCGGGCAGGTGGGAATGCCTCCTTAACTGCGACAATGGCGGCCAGGGTGCTTTGGCCTCGTCACATGCTACAATGGAAACGTCAGGCTTGCGGTTATCGCGGTGTACCGGCGAGCGTTGCCGCCGATGCAAGCGCAGCCTCGCGGCCGCTGCGCTTCTCCAGAGGCTGCGCTTGGCGCTGCGGCGGGTTTTGCCAGCACAGCTTTTTGCGTTATCATAGCAGTAAGGTCAAGAGCGCAAGAGTGTAGCCATGGTGTGGAGCCAATTCGGTGCTGACCTGAACTATTGGGCCGCCAGGGCGCGGTTCTTCCTCAGCGCACTCCCCTGCTACTGTCCCAGGGGGTGCTGCGCCTGAGCGGCGCGGCATCCCTCCCCCAGCCTTTTTTCGCTTGGCTTTGCAATCACCCGCACGAGCCCTTTGGGCGTAGGCAGCGATCGCTTGTCTTTGGGAGGCAGCATGTCGCTCTTGAGCACTTTGCGCGAGGATGTGCGGACAGTATTCGAGCGAGATCCAGCGGCGGTGAGCACGCTCGAGGTTCTCCTGCTTTACCCAGGGCTGCATGCGCTCTGGTTTCACCGTGTGGCGCACTGGCTCTGGCACAAGAAGGTGCCATTCCTGCCGCGCTTCATTTCCCATGTGGCGCGTTTCTTGACTGGCATAGAGATCCACCCCGGCGCTGAAATTGGCCGGCGCTTTTTCATCGACCACGGGATGGGCGTCGTCATCGGCGAAACAGCTGAGGTCGGCGACGACGTGACCATGTACCAGGGCGTGACGCTGGGCGGCACCGGAAAGGAACGCGGCAAGAGGCATCCAACCATCGGCAACGGTGTGGTCATTGGTGTTGGCGCTAAGATCCTCGGCGCCATTACCATAGGGGATAATGTGCGCATTGGCGCCGGCGCTGTGGTGCTGAAGGACACCCCGCCCAATACGACGGTCGTCGGCGTTCCCGGCCGGGTGGTGGCCTTGCGGGACCCGCAGCTTGGCCGCGTGGAGCGCTTGCCAGACCCTGAGGCGCAGATGCTCGAGTGCCTGAACAGGCGCGTGGCCGAGCTCGAGCGCAAGGTCCTTTCGCTGGAGCAGGAACTGGCCGCGCGCGAGTCAGAAGAGGGGGCTCTTTCCCACAGCCATTAAGTAGCACTCACAAAGCGGGAGCCGGCACTCACAAGGAGAGGGCAAATGGCGCTTGTCGTTTTCAACTCCTTGGGGCGAGAGAAGCAGCTCCTCGTGCCGCTGCACGAGGGGGCCGTTGGCATCTACGTGTGCGGGCCAACGGTTTACGACCACGCTCATGTTGGCCACGCCAAATCTTACGTGAGCTTCGACGTCATCGTCCGCTACCTGCGCTACCTTGGCTACAAGGTGCGCTACGTGCAGAACATCACTGACGTCGGCCACCTCACTGATGACGCCGACGAGGGCGAGGACAAAATCTTGCGGCGGGCACGGCTGGACCGCGTGGAGCCGATGGAGCTTGTGGAGCGCTTCATGCGCAGCTACTTCGAGGATATGGATGCCCTAGGCAACCAGCGGCCTGACATCTCCCCTCGCGCAAGCGCGCACATCCCAGAGCAGATCGAGATGGTCGAGCGGCTGCTTGAGCGCGGCTACGCTTACGTGGTCAATGGTTCCGTCTATTTCTCGGTGGAGAAGTTCCCAGAATACGGCAAGCTATCTGGCCGGCGCGTGGAAGAGCTCCTCCAGGGGGTGAGGATCGAGCCCAACCCCGAGAAGAGGCACCCCGCCGATTTTGCCCTATGGAAGCGTGCCGAGCCCGGGCACATACTGCGCTGGCGTAGCCCCTGGGGCTGGGGCTTCCCGGGATGGCACCTGGAGTGCTCGGTCATGTCCACCAAGTACCTCGGCCAGCCCTTCGACATCCATGGCGGTGGCCTCGAGAACCAGTTCCCGCACCACGAATCGGAGATCGCCCAGGCAGAGGCAGCCTATGGCATCCCCTTTTGCCGTTACTGGCTGCACAACAACATGGTCACAGTCGGTGGGCAGAAGATGGGCAAATCCTTGGGCAACGCCATCTACCTGAAGGAGCTCTTCCAGCGCTTCCACCCGCTCACAGTGCGCTACTTCGTGCTCAACAGCCACTACCGCTCGCCTCTGGACTTCACGGACGAGGCGCTGGCAGCAGCCGAGCGGGGCCTGCAGCGGCTGCACGGTTGCGTTCAATCCGTGCGCGAGGCGCTGAGGGAAGCAGCCGAGGGGGAAGTGGCGGCGCCAGTCCAGGAGGCAGTGGAACGGGCAAAGAAGGCCTTCCTCGAGGCGATGGACGACGACTTCAATACAGCCGAAGCGCTGGCAGCGCTCTTCGAGTTCTCGCGCCAGGTGAACGCCATGCTGAGCGCCCGTTCCCTGAGCCGGGCAGAGCTCGTGCTCATAGACAGCCTCTTTGGGGAGCTGGGAGGCCAAGTGCTCGGCATCATCCCGCAGGAGCTGCCGCAGAAGCGCGTGGCCGGCATGGAGGAGGAACTCATCAAGCTGCTGATCGAGCTGCGGCAGCACTTCCGGCAGAACCGCCAGTGGGCGGAGGCAGATCTCATCCGGGAGCGGCTGGCAGCGCTTGGCATCAAGCTTGAGGATCGGCCGGAAGGAACGCGTTACCGTCTCGAGCGCAGCTGATGCCCGAGTACCTCTACGGCCGCCACTCCGTGCGGGAAGCCCTGCGAGCTGGCCGGCGCCAGATCCGCCGCGTAATTCTCGCTCAGGGCCTGCGCCCTGCGCCCATTTTGCAGGAGATAGTGCAGCTGGCCAAAGCAAAGGGCATTGCCCTCGAGGAGCGCCCCAAGGCAGCCCTGGCGCAGTTTGCGCGCGACCACCAGGGGGTCGTTGCTGAGGCCAGCACCTTTCCCTACGCGCAGTTCGATATCCGCGCTCTCCTGCGCCAGAGCCGGGAGCCGCTCCTTCTAGCGCTTGATCTTCTTCAGGACCCGCAGAACATGGGAACGCTCCTGCGCACTGCGGAAGCAACCGGCGTGGCCCTTGTGCTCCTGCAGGAGCGCCGCCAGGTTGGCGTCACCCCCGCAGTGAGCCACTCCTCCGCCGGCGCGGTCGAGTACCTGCAGGTGGCGCGCGTGGTCAACCTCGCCCGCGCCCTCAAGGAGCTGCAGGAGGCAGGCTTTACAGTCTACGGGCTCGAGCTCTCCCCGCAGAGCATTGAATACTGCCAAGCAAAGCTCCTTGGGCCGCTTGCGCTCGTCGTTGGCAGCGAGGGGGCCGGCCTGCGGCGGCTTGTGCGGGAGCGCTGCCAGGCGCTTCTCTCGCTGCCGATGCGCGGGCGGGTGACAAGCCTCAATGCAGCGGTGGCCGGCTCCGTCGTCCTCTTTGAGGCCTTGCGCCAGAGGAAAGCCCAAGATGGCAACTGAACTTGCCCTCACGGAAGAAGAGAGAGCAATGCTCGCTGGGGCCGAGGGGCCGGGTGTCCGCCGCGCGCTGGAAATGGTCGTGGCCCTCGCCCGCATCTACGGCGCGCGCCGCCTTGTGCCAATTGCCAGCGCCCAGGTCTCCGGCGTGAGCTATGCCAACATCGGGGAGGCCGGGCTGGAGTTCCTCGAACAATGGGCTAGAGACGGCGCGCGCGCCCGCGTGAGCGCCTACCTGAACCCCGCCGGGATGGACCTGGAAAGCTGGGCGGAGATGGGCTTGCCCGAAGGCTTTGCTCGCCAACAACTTGCGGTGGTGGAGGCCTATCGGCGCTTGGGAGTGCAGCTCAGCCTCACCTGCGCGCCCTACTTCTCTGCCCCGCCCTCTCTGGGGCAGCACCTGGCTTGGGCCGAGTCCTCCGCCGTCTGCTACGCTAACTCGCTCCTTGGCGCGCGCACCAACAGGGAAGGCGGCCCCGGTGCCCTTGCCGCAGCAATCGTGGGGCGCACTGGTTGTTACGGCCTGCACCTGGAGGAAAACCGCTTGCCGACGGAGCTCTACCTTGTGCGTGCGCAGCTGAAAACGGGTGCGGATTGGGGCGCGCTCGGCGCGATCGTCGGGCGCGCAGCGCGCGGCGTCCCCTGGCTTGCTTTCGGCCCGGGGGCCCTGCCGGCGCGCCTTGAGCAGGTGCAGGAGGGTTTGCGCCTTTTCGGTGCGGCTGCAGCGGCGCTTGGGAGCGTGGCGCTCTTTCACGCTGAGGGGCTCACAGCCGAGGCAAGCGCTGGGCTGGTGAAGGCTCCCGCGGCCGCGCCCAAGCCGATCGAAAGCCTGGACGAGGCATACAGCTTGCTCGACGGGCAGACGGAGAGACTGGATCTTGTGGCGCTTGGGTGCCCCCATGCCTCCCTCGGGCAGCTGCGCGCTGTGGCCGAGTTCATGGCAGGCCGGCGGGCACGCGTCAGGACATGGGTTGCCACGAGCAGGCAAGTCGCTGAGGAGGCGCAGAGGCTTGGCCTTGCAGGAAAGCTGCAGGAGGCCGGGATCCGCCTTGTGCGCGATACCTGCGTTGTCGTGAGCCCGCTTGAGCTCCTGGGCATCCGCGCAGTGGCCACCGACTCGGCCAAGGCGGCTTTTTACCTGCGCTCTCAGCAGGGGGTGCAGGTGCGCTTTGGCAGCACGGAGCGCTGCCTGGAGGCATCCATCAGGGGGCGCTGGCAATGAGAGTCGTCCTCACTGGCAGAGCAATCAAGGCCGGGCACGCCAGCGCCATGGCGCTCTTCTCCCCCGAGCCAATCGGCTTCTACGGCGGGGTCGACCCCGATAGCGGCATTGTCGTGGAGCGGGGGCACCCACTGGAGGGCCAGTGCATTGCCGGCAAGGTGCTCGTCTTCCCGCGCGGCAAGGGCAGCACTGTCGGCAGCTACATCATCTACCGGCTCAAGAGGCGCAACCTCGCGCCAGCAGCCATGGTGCTTGCAGAGTGCGAGCCAATAGTTGCCCTGGGCGCAATCATGGCCGAAATCCCGACTGTGGATAAGGTCCGGATCGAGGCTATTCCCACGGGCAGCTTCGTCACGGTCTGCGGGGAGGAGGTCATCATTGAGTGAGCTCGTTTTCGTCAAGCTCGGCGGCTCACTGATCACGGATAAGGCCAAGCCCCTCTGCGCGCGCCGGGAGGTGATAGCAAGCTGTGCCGGAGCAATCGCGCAGGCGCTCTCAGGCGGCACGCAGTTGCTGCTCGGCCATGGCTCCGGCTCCTTTGGGCACCCGCTGGCAGCGCGTTATAGCACAAGACGTGGGGTCCGCAGCCCCAGCGAGTGGTTTGGCTTTGCAGCTGTGGCGCATGCGGCCCGCCTGCTGAATGTGCTGGTGATCGGCGCGCTGCTCGAGCAAGGGGTGCCGGCGTTCCCAATCCCTGCCTCGGCGCTGGCAATTGCTCGCGGTGGGGAGCTGCGCTCCCTGGACTGCCGGCCACTGCAGGAGGCCTGGGAGGCGGGGTTGCTGCCCGTCACTTACGGCGATGTGGCCTTTGATGACGAGTGGGGCGGAACAATCATCTCTACCGACCAGCTCTTCGCCTTCCTTGCTCCGCGGCTGCGGCCACACCGCATTGTGCTCGCCACAGATACCGATGGCGTCTTCGAAGCCGACCCGCACCGCTTCCCCGGCGCAAAGCGCTACCAGGAAATACGGGCTGGCGAGTGCCAGGCGGTGCTGAGGCAGATCGGGGCCGCCTCAGGGCCGGATGTGACAGGCGGCATGGCCGATAAGGTGCGCCGTATGTGCGAGCTTGTCCGCAGCATGCCCGGGCTGCGAGTGCAAATCCTCTCCGGGCATGTGCCGCACGTGCTAGCAGCGGCCATCATGGGCCGGGCTACCGAAGCCGGCACAACGATCGTCGCCTGAGCCTTCGCCTGGCCTGTGGGGCTCAAGTTCTGCCGCCAACTGCCGATTAAAGCCTTTGCAGGGTTTGGAGCCTCGCTAGCGGAGGGTAGGGAACTTACATGGGCATGCGAGCAGAAGTGGTGGCGCCCTTTGTGGCCGCAGCTGTCGAAGTCCTCTCGGCTGAAGCCGGCGTTGAGGTCCACCGTGGCAAGCTCTGGCTGGAGACAGGCGGCATCCGCGTGAACGGCATTGCCGCCCTGATCAGCCTCGTAGGGCGGGTGGAGGGGCTGGTGATGCTAAACCTCGACACTCGCAGCTGCCTTGCCCTCGTCTCCGCGATGATTGGAGAAGAGCAGCAAAGGCTGAACGAGCTCGTGCAAAGCGCGGTGGCAGAGCTGTGCAACGTCATCGCCGGGAAGGCTGCCACCAAGCTTTCGCGCCTGGGCATGGAGACGAACATCACCGTGCCGAGCCTTATCATTGGCAACGACGTCACCATTTCCATACTGCGCCTGTCGCGGTTGGTCATCCCCTTACAGGCACAGCTGGGCAAGCTCGAGCTGCACCTGGCTCTCAAGGAAGGTTGAGCTCAGTAAGCGTTCGGGTCCCGGAAGATCCGGAATAGTGTGCGGATGAGGATCTTGATATCGAGAAGGAGAGACCAGTTCTCGACGTACCAGAGGTCGTACTTGGTGCGCTCTACGATTGAGGTATCCCCCCGCAGCCCGTTCACCTGCGCCCAGCCGGTCATGCCAGCCTTCTCGCGGTGGCGATCCATGTAACGCGGGATGCTCTGCCGGAACTGTTCCACGAACACCGGCCGCTCCGGCCGGGGCCCGACGAGGCTCATATCCCCCAGGACGACGTTGATGAGCTGTGGCAGCTCATCCAGTGAATAGCGCCTGAGGATGGCGCCTATCCTGGTGCAACGGGGGTCGTTTGGCTTGGCCCAAACTGGACCCGTTTCCTTCTCAGCGTCGACGCGCATGGTGCGGAACTTGATCATGGGGAAAGGCTTGGCATCCAGCCCCATGCGCTCCTGAACGTACAGCGCCGGGCCAGGCGACTCGAGCTTGATGAGAAGGGCAATGAGCAGCATGAGAGGGCTGAAAAAGACAAGCGCTGCTGAGCCCACCACCAGGTCAAACGCTCTCTTGAGCGCAAGGCGCCAGCCACGCAGCGCCACATCGCGCACGTTGAGCATCGGCAAGCCGTTCAGGTCGCCAATGCTCAGCTCAGAGGCGATGATCTGAAAGACGTCGGGGTAGACCTTGATGCCAATGCGGCTGCGGTCGCACTTGGAGATGATATCGAGGATGCGCTCGCGCGGCGCCTCCGGCAGCCCAATCAGGACCTCGTCCACCTCGTAGCGCTCGACGAGCTCCGGAAGCTGCTCCGCCGTGCCGAGCACAGGCACGCCCTCCGGAACGTCCTGGCTGCCGTCAGCGACAAGGCCCAGGGCCTGATAGCCGAGGTGCGGGGCGTGCTGCACCTTTTCCAGAAGCAACCGCGCCACATCCCCCGTCCCCACGACAAGCACCCGGTCGCAGCCGATGCCGCGCCGCCAAAGAAGCGAGCGCAGGCTCCCGTGGAGCAGCCGGCCAAAGGTCACAAAGACAATCGTGAGGATCCAGGCGTAGACCACCATCAGGCGCGGGAAGTCCAGCTCTCCCTTGTACAGGAAGGAGGTGATGGCTGTGGCCACAAGTGTGCCCACGGAGCTGGAGGCGAAGATGGCATAGAACTCATCGACGCGGGAGCGGGCACGCTTCACGTGGTAGAGCTTGGCCAGGAAGAAGACGATTACCATAACGAAGACCTGCACGGCCATCATGCCCAGGTAGACCGAAAAGGGCGGAATGGCCACGCCAGGCCTGGCCTCTGTGCTGCGGCGGATGAGGTAACCGGCGTAGAAGGCCAGCGCCGTCATGGAGGCGTCGCTTGCCACGAGCGCCAAAGTGAAGAGCAGCCGCAGCCGCTGCTTGCTCACAGCATTCCTCCCCAGCTGGATAGCCACTCCACCAAGGCTATCCCCAGCATGACAAGGGGCCTCTGCAGAAAGTGAAAGGGCGAGGACCTGTGCTTGGAGTAGAATATGCGCATGGCGCGGAAGAACTCCCGCCTGGCGCGCGGGCTCTTGCTGCTTGCTGCCCGCTTGTGGTGCAGGACGGTCACCTCCGGCCAGTAGCGAATGGCCCAGCCAAGCTGGCGCAACCGCAGGCAAAGGTCCAGGTCTTCCCCGTACATGAAAAAGCTCTCGTCCAGGGAGCCTGCCTGCGCGAGAGCCTCCTCTCGCAGGAGCATGAACGCCCCGACGAGGGAGCCCACGTCAGCCTCTTGATCGGGATCGAGGTAGGTGAGGTTGTAGCCGCCCAAGAGCCGGCTACGCGGGAAAAGCCGCGCAAGCCCGCTGTACCGCGCAAACGCGTTCCAGGGAGTGGGGGTTCCGCGCCGGCAAGCAAGATCCAGCTGGCCGTCGGGCAAGACGAGCCGCACGCCCAAAGCGCCCACCTCCGGGTGGCTTTCCATGTAATCCAGGCAGGGCGCAAGGGCGCCAGGCGCAAAGGCCGTATCCGGGTTGAGCAGCAGGTGATAGCGAGCCGAAACTCGCCGCAGCGCCATATTGTTGCCGTGGGCGTAGCCGCGGTTTTCGCTGCGAATCAAGCGGAAGCCAGGGAACTGCCGCTCGACTATCTCGGCGCTGCCATCGCTTGAGCCATTGTCCACCACCGAGACCACCACCTCCCGACCAGGGAACCTGCTCTCGGCAAGGGACGCCAGGCAATCCAGGAGCAACGGCGCAGTATTGTAACTCACAACGACAACGTGCAGGTCGATCATCGCCAACGATCATAGTTGCCAGGCCTGTGCCAACATGGCCATTCTAGCACCCGCCGCAGAGCCCGGTCAAAGGGTTCAACCCTTTTTGGGGCGGGTGGGCGGGAATACTTCCTGAGCTGCACCGATAGCCGCCAACCTGCGCAGGCACCGACCCGTGCCTCAATAAGAGCACAACTTTGGAGGCCGACGAACTCACCAAGAGCCATACGCCAGCGGCCTCAAACCCCCGCGCGGCCAGCGCGCTTCCAAGGGCAGCAGCTGCCGCTCCAAATGCACCTTGGCCGCTCATGTGTCACCTCGAGATGCATCCCCGCTTACCCATCCCTCTCGGTCCCAACGCACCTCGGCCGCAGGTGCAACGTCTGTGGGCCTTGACCCTCCCACCCACCCGCCCTGCGGCTTGGCGCTGCTTTTGGGGCGGGTGGGCGGGGCAGCTTCTCGAATGCAACAAGGACGGCCAACGTGCCCTGGCACCGATAGATGCGGCAACGATAGGGCAGCAAGTGCGGCCAAGAAACCGTTCCAGATGCGACCTGCGCTCTGCAAGTGGCCCTTGGCAGCCACCGCGTCTGTCCAGAAGCCAACCATGGCGTTCCCAAAGCAGCTCGGCCCTAGCCGCGCTGCTCCAGGCTTGTCTCTCCCACCCACCCGCCCTGCGGCTTGGCCGTCGTTTCGGGGTGGGGGGAAGCTCTTTTGAATTGCAGCAGTCATAGCTAGCGTGCTTTGCCGCCGGCACACGTTTCAACAAGGGAGCAACGAACGCCGCCAAGGCACGCCTCCGGTGGGGCCTGACTCTACGCCAGTGCCCCGTGCCGGCCTGCGCTCTCGGGGCCAGGGAGGTATGGTCACCAGCTCCTGCGCCACCTGGGCGCTCGTGCGGCACCTCTGGAAATATCCCGAGCCACCCGCCGGCAGAAGGAAGAGCCAAAGCAAGAGCCAGCTCAGCCGAAGGGAGAGTTGACAGGAAACCCGAAGAGGTGTACAAGCAAAAGCTAAGGTGAGCTTCGTGCCACCACCAAGTGCCGGCCGGGCAGGCCCAGGTTCTTTCCTCGAGGGCGAGGGCACGTGGATCCGTGCCTGCCTTGGGCGGTAGATTCTAAGGAGGGAAAGACCATGGAAAGGTTGGATCGCCGCACGTTCCTGCGCCTGAGCGGGGTTGCAGCTTCGGCGAGTCTGCTGGCCGCCTGCCGAGGCGCAACGCCCACCGCGGCCCCAACAGAGGCGCCAACTGCCGCTCCAACGCAAGCGCCGACTGCGGCAGAGGTGCCGACGCCCACGCCAGCGCCTGCCGCCACGGAAGCGCCGACGGCCGCACCGCCAGCAAAGTACCAGGAGGCGCCGATGCTGGCCGAGCTCGTGAAAGCGGGCAAGCTGCCGCCCGTGGAGGAGCGCCTGCCCAAGGAGCCACTGATCCAGCCAGTGGTGGAGGAAATCGGCCAGTACGGCGGCACATGGCACCGGGCTGCCGTGAGCGCAAGCGACACAGCGCTCTTCTTCCGCCTCAGCGCCGAGGCCCTCGTTTACTTCGACATTCCTGGCAACGTTGTTCCCTGCCTTGCCAAGCGGTGGGAGGTGAACGAGGACGGAACCGAGTACACCTTCTACCTGCGCGAGGGCATGAAGTGGTCCGATGGCGAGCCTTACACCGCCGATGACTACATCTTCTGGTATGAGGACATCATGCTGAACGACGAGCTCACGCCCACGAAGCCAGCATGGATGCGCGTGGGCGGAGAGTACGGCAAGATCGTCAAGGTGGACGACTACACGATCAAGTTCGTCTTCAGCAAGCCGTACGGCACCTTCCTCGAGTGGGTCGCAACCGTCATCTTCTACGGGGCGCCCAAGCACTACCTCAAGCAATTCCACCCGAAGTACCGCGACAAGGCCGAGATCGAGAAGGAAGCCAAAGAGAAGGGGTTTGACAACTGGTACCAGTACTTTGGCAACCGCAACAACCCCTACAACAACCCCGATCTGCCTGTCGTCTTCCCGTGGAAGTTCGTCACCCCGCCGGACGCCAACCCGCTTATCGCCGAGCGCAACCCTTATTACTACCGCGTGGACGAAAAGGGCCAGCAGCTGCCCTACATTGACCGCATCCAGTTCGAGATCGTCACCGACACAGAGGTGCTCAACTTCAAGGCCATCGCGGGCGAGCTGGATTGCCAGGAGCGGCACATCAACCTCATGAACTACCCGCTGCTTGTGGAAGGGGCGGAAAAGGGCGGCTACCGCATCATCCTTTGGCCTGGCGACGGCGGCGCGGATGCGGGCATGATGTTCAACCAGAACGCCGGCCAGCAGGAGGGCGCCGATGACCACATGAAGGCCGTGGGCGAATTCCTGCGCAATGTGGAGTTCCGGCAGGCGCTTTCCATCGCCATCAACCGGGATGAGATCTGGAAATCCGCTTTCCTGGAGTTCGGGGAGCCTCGCCAGATGGCACCAATGCCCTGGTCCAAGTACTATGAGCCGGATATGGAGAAGGTCTGGATCGAGTTTGACCCGGATAAGGCCAACCAGATGCTCGACGCTCTGGGGCTCGACAAGCGGGATGCCGATGGCTTCCGCCTCGGGCCAGATGGCCAGCCGCTCGATATCCTGATCGAGGCTGTCCAGCTCTTCGGCCCTTGGGTCGATACAGCTCAGCTTGTCAACAGCCACTGGAACGACGTGGGGATAAAGTCGAGCGTCAAGGTCGAGGAGCGCACGCTCTACTACACGCGCATGTCCGCTGGGGAGCAGCAGGTGGCCGTCTGGAACACGGGCGGCAACGGCAAGGTCCTCATCTACCCCTATTGGACAATGCCCTACGCCAGCGCCAGCCGCATCGGGCCGCTCTCGGGCATCTGGTACCAGTCGGGCGGTACTCAGGGCGTGGAGCCGACGGGAGACCTGCGCAAGGTGCTCGATCTTTTCGACGAGGCCAAAATGACGATCGACATGGCCAAGCAGGATGAGCTCGCCAAGGAAATCTTCCGCATCAACCTGCGCAACCTCTGGACCATTGGCACCATCGGCGGCACGCCGCTGGAGCAAGGGGTGGTGGTGGTCAAGAACAACTTCCGCAACGTCCCGGAGAGCACGCCAGAGCGGCACGTCCACAACGAGGATTCTGTGCACACGCCCGCGAACGTGCCGCCCTGCCAGTATTTCTTCAAGCAGGGCTAAGGCGCAGCTGAGGCAGGGCCTTTTTGGCCCTGCCTCTTTCCTTGCTAGCGTAACAAAAGAGGTGAACGGTGCTTCGGTTCATTGCGCGGCGGCTTCTGCTCATGATCCCGATGCTTGTTGCCATTTCCATCGTCTCCTACATTGTCATGGAG
>JAPWUW010000134.1 GCA_028275325.1 Anaerolineae bacterium
CCGGCAGGCCGTAGAGGTCGCGGTGGTCGCTCTGCCAGCGCGGCGGCCGCGGCGGCACCTGCACGTAGGCATCCAGGCCAAGCTCCACCTGCTGCTCGACGAAGTGGGGGTAATCCCGGCTGCGCTCGCGCAGGGCGTTGAAGAGCATGAAGCTGCAGGGAACATGGTCCGGCTCCGCACAGCCGATCGCTGCAAGCATCCTTTCACGCGAGGTCACTTCTCGCATCGTGTTTTCTCCCTCTTTAGCTGCTGAACTGCGGCAGATAGGGCCTGTGAACAGAGAGCAACTCATCCAGGGTGCGCTCCGCTGCCTCCGCGCTGTGCACGACGGGGTCGGCCAGGAGTGCCTGTAGGGCAAGCTGCCTGGAGCCGTGCACGGCCGCCTCAACGACCAGATCCTGCACATGCGCTTGCGTGTTGAGGAGTGCCGCCACGCCTGCGGGCAGGGCCCCCACCTGCACGCCCTGCACTCCATCCGGCCCAGCGACTGCGGGCACCTCGACAACTGCCCAGCTTGGCAAGTTGGGGATAAGCCCGTTATTGGGGATGTTCACGGCCTCGATGAAGTCGCGCCGGTTGGCAAGGGCCGCAGCGATGATCGGGAAAGCAAACTCGCCCGAGCGGCGCAGTTGCCAGCGTTCCTGCAGCAGCCGTTCTTCGCCGGAAGCCCAGCCCTCCTGCGGCGCGGCAACGGGCATTTCCCCGCGCGCCACAGAAGAGATGTGCTCCCAGGCGCGGGCGCGCCAGCGGTCGGCCCGCTCGAAGTCGTAGCCTTCGAGCCCGCAGAACTCCCAGGCGTAGGGGAGGTACTCGCCGATGTGGTCGTCGCTTGGGTGCGGGTAAAGGCCGTGCAGCCGGAAGAGCTTGCGCGTGAGAGGGTAGTAGCTCCGGTCGTAGGTGGCATCGGCAGCGCGCAGGAGGGGATATACGTCCTCCCCGGTGCTGCGGCGGCGAATGCTCAGGAACCAGGAAAAGTGATTCAGCCCAGCCGCAATGCCCACGAGATCCTCCGGCGGGATGGCGGTGATAGTGCCAATGCTATCGTAGCCCATGCCGATCCCATGGCAGAGCCCGACAAAGCGCAGGGAGGTGTAGCGGCTGAGCGCGAGGCAGATGCGGCTCTCCGGGTTGGTGAAGTTGAGAAGGAGCGCGTTTGGGGCCAGGCGCTCCACATCCTTTGCTATATCGAGGATCACCGGGATGTTGCGCAGGGCATGAGAGAGCCCGCCGGGGCCGCCGTTCTCGCCGAGCACCTGCTTTATGCCATGCTTGAGGGGGATCTGGAAATCGAGCTTCCAGAGCTCATCGCGCTTGATGGCAATCGAAGTGATGACGAACTCCGCGCCGGGGAGGGCTTCCTTGCGCTCCGGCGTGTGCTCAATGCGCAGCCCGGCCGCTGTGACCTCATTGAGGCGCCGCGCGAAGGCTGCCATCACCTCGAGCCGTTCGCGGTCGATATCGACAAGGCAGAGCGTGCTGCCCGATAGCTCTGGTGTCAGCACAGCATCGGCGATCATCGCTGGGCCGAAGCTTGCACTTGCGGCCCCGATCAACACCACTTTCGTCGTGCGCACAATGTCCTCCTTGCGTTACTCTGCCGGGTCAATGGTAGGCATGCCTATCTGGCTGGAACCTCTCCAGGTTCGCCAGGCACTCCTGCCAGATGCTATCCAACTCCTTCTTGGCGTCCTCGCTGACCACGAGCTGCGGCGGGTAGTGCTCGGCAAGGATCCGCTGCACCTCCTCGTGAGCCCTCTCGTACACGTCCTTTGCGCCCCGGGCCACCCAGGCGTCGAACCCCTCGTTGTTGAACAGCCGGGAGTGCCAGTAAGTGTGGCGCATGTGCCGGATCGTGTGCTCATCGGCGAAGAAGTTGCCCTGTATGCCCACGCGGCGGATGACGTCCACGGCAAGCGTCTCTTCGTTCACGGGGATGCCGTGGCTCACGATGTGGTCGAGCGCGCTTGCCCACTCGTTGTCGATGACGAGCTGCTCGAAGCTAATGCCTTGATCCGCGCCGACGATTCCCTGGGCGCCAAAGCCAGCGCCGGCAAGGATCGTGATGGCGGCCGACATGCCCTTCTCAAAGCCCCCCTGGAAATCCGGCACGCATGCGTCGGTGAGCGCGGTGTTCACACCCACCTCAAAGCCGTACCAGTTGCCAAGCTGCGTGGCCGCAAGCCCCAGGAGCACCTGGTTCGGGGAGCCGAAGGAGCAGAGGCCACTGCGCAGATCCATCGTGTGGGCGCTGCCGGACCAGCCGCAGTAGACGCCCCAGAGGTAAGCGATGACGTTGCCGATGAGGTTGTATGCGTTCTGCATGACGAGCGTCCCGGCAAGCGTCACCGGGGCATCGAGCCCAGCCATGGCCATTGGCCCAAGGTGAAAGCCGTAGCCAGCTTCCGCAAAGGTGATGGCATTCTCCAGGCTGAACTCGTCGTAGGAAAGGGCACCGTTGGGCTCAAGGAGGTAGCTTATCCTGGCCTTCTGCCCGCCGGAGCGAATCTCAGCCATGCGGATGATCTGGCGGCAGGCCTCCGGCGTCATCACGTAGACGCCATAGGGCTTGCGCGAGTAGAGAGTGCAGAGGTAGTAACCGTAGACATCCCCGACGGGGCCGGGCACATCGCTTGGCGTGACAAGGGGCATGGCGCTGCGCACATAGGGAAGCTCATTGCAGAGCACGATCCCCTTGAGCACGTCCTCCGTCGTGCCGCGGCGGCGCTCCTTGGAGCGGTAGTCGATGATGTTGGCCTGGCTGCCTGGCCCGATGCCTAGCCGGCCGTTGCGCAGCACCCCGCGCTGGAACTTCTCCTGTGGGCTGATGCGCCGGCCGCCGTTCATCGCCTGCAGGGCCTTCTCCACAAGCGCAGCCGGGAGCTTAGCCGTGCCGGAAGCACGGTCCACGATGGCTCCAGCATCGGCAAGCCGGTCGAGCACGCGCCGGTGGGGGAGCCGGCAGCCAACCGTCTCGAGCACCTCAAGCGTGGCCCTGTGCAGGCGCTCGATTTCCTCCTCGGTCAGGATCTCGATCCTGGCGCGGATGAACTCCATACCACCTCCAGCTGCCTCTGGTTTTATGAGAGTCACGCGAATGCCTGCACGGCAGCCTTCCAGATGCGTTCGATCTCCCGGCGGCGTTCGGCATCGAGCTCGTATTCGTGCTGGGCAATGTAGCGGCCGACAAGCTCCCGCACGCGCACAAGGATGCGCTCACGCGGTGCCGGGTCGCTTTCGTCCAAGAAGGAGCGCTCGAAAAGCAGCGGATGCCAGTAGGCCTCTCGATACCGCTGCAGCGTGCTCTCGAGGCCGATGAAGCCACGCTGCGCTCCCTCCTGGATCTCGGCTAGCCAATCCCAGGTGTTCTCCGACATATCCAGCCCTGAGAGCAGCCGCTGCACCATGTCCTTGATCTCAACGTCAATGAGGAGCTGCTCCGGGCTGAAGACCTCGTCCACGGCGAGGATGCCGGCCCCATCGAAATGGCGCGCACCGATGAGGGCCCCGGCTGTCATGAGCATGGCCTTCTCGGCAGCGGCCTGCGGGCCAGGGAAGTTGGCGCGCACGTGAATGCCAGCAGCTGCCTGCCCCCGCTCCCGCCGCTGGCCGCTGTAGAACTCGTTGATCTCGGCGTTGAGCTGGCCGAGAAGGTATGCCTCTGGTGAGCCGAACACCATTGTGCCGAAGCGCAGGTCAAAGGCATGCAGCCCAATGCCGAAGCGCACTGGCAGGCCCGTGGCACGGCTGAGCACAAGGCTTGCCCCCAGGACCTCAGCGGCCGCCATGGCCAGGGCAGCAAAAGGAGCAATCGGTGCCGTCCCGCCAAGGGAGGGCATGTTGCTCACGCTCAGGCCCTCCAGCCGGTCCCTGTACTGCCACACCACCTCGAGGGACTCCCCGGCCAGCCGCAGCGGGCTGAAGACGTAGACGGGGAGGCGCCGCAGGGGATGCCCCAGCACTTCGGCCATCTCCATAACGTAGGGCACAGATGCTCCCGAGATTGGGTCCACCGGCGCGGCCCCGTGGCGGGAGAAAAGCGCGCCGATCCGGTACTTGGCAATCGGCTGCAGCGGCGGCGGGACATCCAGCGGATAGCCCGGCGCCGGCGAGCGCACACCTCGCTGGGTGAGGACATCGACAAGCTTGGTCATCATCACGAGCTTCTCGCTCGTATAGGGGACGATGCGGTCAGTTTCAAGGTCGTGCACATGGTGGGCGTAGACGCCGACGCTGAGCGTTAGCTCGCTCGCGGGGTTCTCAGCCTGTACAGCCCGATCGCCCGCTCTGACCGCCTTCCTGTAGCCATCCAGGAACTCTTCCACTGCCCAGGGCGCAAAATGCGCGCGCCCTTCCTGCACCCGGATGCCGCTGCCCGTAGCCCGCTCGAGGATTTCGCGGTGGCTCACGGCCAGGCCCACCTTCTCCAGTATTTGCAGCGCCAGCGCATGCACGCGCTCCGCCTGGCCGGGTCGCAGAAAGTCAGTGGCGCGCTCGTGTCGGTAAGGGATGATCACGCCTGCCTCTCCTTGCTCGTAGCCGGTCATCAGGCCCAAGGGATCCATGGCCTGTTGGCCTCGAGGAGCTCATCGAGCAGCGGCTTTGCCACTTCCCAGCGGCCCACCAGCGGGTGAGCAAGCAGCGCCTGCAGTGCGAGCCTTCTGCTGCCCGCCACAGCCGCCTCCACCGTGAGGCTCTCGTAGGCCTTCACGGCCTGGATGAGCCCGCGCACGGCAAGCGGGAGTGGCCCCAGGCGAATCGGGTGCGCGCCAGCGGCATCCACGACGCAGGCCACCTCCACCGAAGCATCGGCCGGGATGCCATCCACGGCGCCCTGGTTGATCGCCTGGACGATTTGGCGCTCGCCGCGGTTGTGGTGGATGGCCAGCATGGCGCTGAAGGCGACTTCGGCATAGCCGCCACCACCCCGCTGGCGAAGTAGGTCCGGTTTGCGGTCCAGGCTTGGGTCGGCGTAGAGGCGGAAGAGCTCGGCCTCTATCTCCTTGACCTGCTCGCCGCGCGTCTTGCGGCCGGGCTCCCTGGCCTGTGCCACAAGCCGATCGTGGTGGTAGTAATTGGCGAGGTAGCTTGCCGGGATGACGCCCAGAGTGCGGATGAGCTCGCCATCGAGGCTCCAGCGGCCTGCCACAGCCTCTATAGCGGCGGCAGTGCAGTCCTTGCCGTCCACCCACAGCCGCGTGAGGAACCCAAGGTGGTTGAGGCCCACCCACTCAGCCGTGGCGCGCTCGGGTGGCACGTCCATCAGCTTGAGGACGGCTTCGATCCACCCTTTGGGCCCGGAGCAAAGCCCCACAAAGCGCACTTTGCTGTAGCGGCCAAGCGCCTCGGCCATGATCCCGCTCGGGTTCGTGTAGTTGATGAGCCAGGCCTCCGGGCACAGCCTTTCCATGTCATGCGCGAGGCCCAGCATCACCGGGATCGTCCGCAGCGCCTTCATCATGCCGCCAGGGCCTGTCGTCTCCTGCCCGATGATGCCGTACTTGAGCGGGATCTTCTCGTCCAGGATGCGCGCATCCATCCCGCCAACGCGGATGACAGCGTTCACAAACTGCGCGCCAGCGAGCGCTTGCTCCCGCTCCGTCGTCGTGCTCACCACCACTGGCAGCCCGGCGCGGCGCAACATGCGCTCGCAGAGCCCGCCCATGATCTGCAGCCGCTTTTCGTTCACATCCAGCAGGCACAGCTCCCTTACGGGCAAAGCCTGCCAGTTGGCGATCAGCCCTTCCATAAGCTCCGGCGTGTAGGAGCTACCACCGCCAAAGATGACCATTTTCATGCCACAACCCCCTTCTATCAGCCCATCAAGCCAGAACCGGAGCCGCAGGCTATCGGCGGTGCTAGTGGTCTCAGCAGTCTGGGCACGACGGCGTTGCCTCGGTGCTGAAAAAGGCCGGCGGCGGTGCTGTCCGCCGCAGGTTGTCGTACACTTGCGGCAAGACCCGCAGGCCCAGGGCATCGTAGGCCAGCAGCACGGCGCCAAGCGCGGGCTCGAGCTCGGCGCGCACGATGCGCGCCCGCGGAGCCACGCGGTGTACCGCCTGCGTGATGGTGTCGATGAGCAAGGGCCCCCGGCCCTTGAAGACGCTCCCCGAAAGGACAACCTCGAACTCGAGCTCAGCGAGGCCAAAGCGGCGCACAATGGCCGTCACATATTCGGCAAGCGCCAGGCCCTGGCGCACGAGTATCTCCGCTGCCACCTGGTCCCCGGCGTAGGCAGCCTCGAAGACAAGGGGGCAGAGCGCGCCGAGCTGCCGGCGAGAAAGCTGCCCGGCCACTTGGGCGCGCAGCATGGCCTCCACCGTCGGGAAGCCGAGCTTCTGCAGCACTATTGGCGTCAGGGCTGTTTTGGGTCCACGCCCATCGTCCTCCCGCAAGCAGGCCTCAAAGGCCTCCCAGCCGATATCCGTGCCGCCGCCGTAGGTGGCGTAGTAGCCGAAGGCCCACTCCCGGCCATCGGGGGTGATGACGGCCGTGTTTGTGCCGGTGCCGGCAACGATGACGACGCCATAGGGCCTCTGCGTGCCCGCGCGCAGGCCGGCAAAGGCATCGTTCTTCACGATGACACGCCGCGCAATGCCGGCCCTGCTCAGGAACGCCTCCCGACGCGTGTGATCCTCTGGCCAGTCGGCGCCAGCCAGGCAGAAGACCCCCAGTTCCACTTCCTGGCCGGCAATTCCAGCTTGCGCCAGAGCCTGCTGGACCGTCTCCACGACGACGGCCATCGGGATCTCCACATCTGGCCCTGTCCAGTTGCTGTTGCCGCCACGGCCGGCTCCGAGGATGTTGCCCTGCGCGTCGGCCACGAGGGCGATAGTCTTCGTGGTGCCACCGTCGACGCCGACAACGAAGGGCGTGGACCGTCGCTCTGCCATAGCGCTAGCCCTTGATCCCTGTCATGGTGATGCCTTCGAGGAACTGCCGTTGAGCGAGGAAGAAGATCACCACAAGCGGCGCCGTCACAACAAGGGAAGCCGCCATGAGCAA
>JAPWUW010000259.1 GCA_028275325.1 Anaerolineae bacterium
TTCCGCCTCCGCTGCCTGGGCCATGGCCTGCCGCTGGCGGATGCGGGCGAAGCGCTTCCCCTTGTAGCGGACAATCTGCCGGTAGAGGACATCCACCACCGCGTCGATGGCCGCCGTCATGTCCGAGGCTCGTTCCTGCGCCCGAATGGTGGTGCCAGGGCCGCGCAGCGTCACCTGGGCAACGTACCTGTGGTTTGCGTTCTTGACGGGCTCGTGGCGCAGCTCCACCTGGGCCTCGGTAAGGTGCGGCAAGTAACGATCCATCTTCCCGATCTTCTTCTCCACGTACGATTGCAGCCACTCCGTGAGCGGGACATCCCTGGTGTTGAGCACAATCTCCAACATTATCCGGCACTCCTTTTGCCCTTGTGTTGCAGACGCACTGCGCCATCTGCCAAACAGCGCTCATCAAGCCGAGCACCTTATTATAGGCGCCGGGCGAACGGCCTAGCAATGGCGCAACGGCCACTGGGCCCACTTCAGCAGCGCCACACCCGCGGCCAGCGCACCCCGGCCGCTGATGCACCGCCCGAGGGGCAGGTCTCTCCCGTC
Organism: Anaerolineae bacterium; assembly: GCA_028275325.1. Taxonomy (GTDB): domain Bacteria; phylum Chloroflexota; class Anaerolineae; order DRVO01; family DRVO01; genus JAPWUW01. Next base: position 553 of record JAPWUW010000259.1, read on the forward strand.
CTGCAGCCTGGCCGTTCCTTACTGGGGGCGGGTGAGGGGAACACCTCCTGAGCTGCTGCAATGACGGCCAGGGTGCTTTGCCAGCACGCGATGAGTGGGTGGACGGGACTGTTTCTCGAATGCAACAAAGACGGCCAACGCGCTTTGGCAACCGCACAACCTTCCAGTGGAAACGGGAGGCGCCCAGCCAGGAGAGGGCCCAAGAGCCAACCGGCACTGTACAAGTGGCCGGTGGTGGCTGGCGCGCCAGTGGTTTTGCAGTGCCTGCCGGTGCCGGTGCACCTTGGCCGCGCGGTGGTACCTAAGGAGAAGCCGCACCTACTAGCGCCTCAGGGAGCGGAGCCAAGCGGCAGGGCGGGTGGGTGGGACAGACAAGTCTTAAGTCCCTCTAGCGTCGCTCGTGCGGCCAAGGTGCGTTGGCACTGACAAGGGCGGCCGGGTGGGGCAGTTCCCAGAGCGCAACAAGGACCGCCAGTGCGGGCCGGCAGCGACAGGAAAGGGCGGGTGGGTGGGGATTTTGCTCGAGCGAAACAGGAACAGCCAACGTGCGCCGGCAGTCACAGATGCTCCAACAAAAGGGAACCCCGTCCCGCCAGATCACGGCCTCAAAAAGACTTGCCCCCTGCCGCTGCACATTGGTGGGCGGCGCGCATTTCTTCGTGCAGCTGCCGGCAGTGCCAATGCACCTTGGCGGCTCGTGTGTCACTCGAGCGAGTATCCCCAGCCGCCCGCTGCTCCCTGTTCCAGCGCACCCTGGCCGTCAGCGCAGCACCTGAGGGGCAAGTCTCTCCCACCCGCCCACCCTGCAGCTTGGCTGTTCCTTCAGGGGCGAGCGGGTGGGGCAATTTCTCGAGTGCAACAATGGCGGCCAACGTGCGCTGGAAGCGAGCCAATCCTCAAGGGCAGCGGCATGCTTGCCGCCAAGCGGCTCTTTGCGCCGACCTTGCCTCTTGGAAAAACACACCTTGCTGGCCGCCGCTCCCGCCCCGGGGCGACTCTCGCAATTTCCAGTGCACTTGGCCGCTTACGTGCCACTCTAGGAAAATCCCCACCCGCCTGCCCCACGTGGTGCCAGCGCACATCGGCCACTCATGAGCTGCTCGAGGGGGAGATCTTTCCCGCCCACCCGCCCTGCGGTTTGGCCGTTCCTGACTAGGGGCGGGCGGGTGGGGGCAGGTTCTCGAGTGCAACAATGACGGCCAACGTGCGTTGGCACCGGGAGGCGCAGGTGGGCAGGAATACCTTCTGAACTGCCACAATGCTGGTCACCTCGCGTTGGCAGCAGCGCAGGCTCCAATGGAAAGGCGGCGTTTGACAGGGTGCCGGTCAGCGTTTATCCCTGGTGATGAGCGAAGTGACGAATGGCTTAGCCTGCAGATTGGAGCTTGCCTTCCAGGGAGGTGTGGCGTGAAACCCAGGGAGAGAGTTCTTGCGGCCATTGCGCATGTCGAGCCGGATCGCGTGCCCGTGGACCTGGGCGGCATGCGCTCCACAGGGATTGGTGCTCTTGCCTACGCCCAGCTCAAGCGCCACCTGGGCATTGAGGAAGGCGACATTTACGTTTTCGACCCCGGCCAGCAGCTGGCGTACGTGGAAGAGCCAGTGCTGCGCTGGGCCGGTGCCGATGTCATCCCGCTCGACCTCGGGCTGCTGAAGGGCTGGCAGCCGTGGCGCCTTCCAGATGGCACGCCGGCCAAGCTCCGCGGAGATTTTGCTCTGGAGCCGGATGGCCGTGGCGGCTGGTACCATGTGAGCGGGGGCCGAAAGGTGGCGTACATGCCTGCCTCCAGCTACTACTTCGACAGCATCTACCATCCACTTGCCGAAGCGAGCAGCCTCGCTGAGGTCGAGCGCTACCAGCTCGAAGACATGAGCGATGAGGACCTGCGCCTCCTTGAACGGGAGGCCAAGCGGCTCTACGAGGAGACGGATTACGCCATCATGGGTGGCTTTGGCGGCGCTTTCCTGGAAGGTGGCCAGAGCCTGCGCGGATGGGATCAGTTCCTGGTGGATATAGCCATCAACAGGCCGCTGGCGGAGGCAATTCTGGACAAGATCCTGGAGCACAACATCCGCAACGTCCGCCGCTACCTGGAGGCCGTTGGCCGGTACATACAGCTCATCCAGGTTGGCGGCGACCTCGGCACCCAGGGTGGGCCGCAGATCCGCCCAGAGTGGTACTACGAGCTGCTCCAGCCGCGCGAGAAGGCCTTCTGGAGCGAGATCCACCGCCAGAGCGATTGCAAGGTGTTCCTGCACTCATGCGGCAGCATCTACGAGCTCATACCGGGGATCATCGATGCCGGCTGCGACGTCCTCAACCCCGTGCAGACCTCAGCGCGCAACATGGAGCCAGAGCGGCTGAAGCGCGAGTTTGGCGGCAAGATCACCTTCTGGGGTGGCGGCTGTGAGACGCAGACAGTCCTGCCCTTTGGCACGCCCGACGAGGTCTACGCGCACGTGAGCGAGCGCATGCGCATCTTCAAGCCAGGTGGCGGTTTCGTCTTTTGCCAGGTGCATAACATCCAGCCGGGCACTCCCCCAGAGAACATCGAGGCCATGTACCGCGCCGTGCACGACAACTGGGCCTACTGATCGCACCGGCACCACCCCGCCAGGGTGGGCTGGCACCACGAGGGGCGGGTGGGGCAGTTTCTCGAGCGCAACGAAGACGGCCAGCGTGCGCTGGCAGTGACAGAAGCGCCACCAATGCCGCAACTCTGGCGGCAAACAAACTCACCATGAGCCAAACTCCAGCCCGGCCAGAGCTCCACGGCGGCCAAAGTTGTGGGCTCCAGAGTTGCGGCTATCGGTCCCAACGCACCCTGGCCGCAGGTGCGACGCTCGTGAGGCTTGTCTCTCCCACCCACCCGCCCTGCGGCTTGGCTCCACTTTGTGGGGGCGGGGTGGGTGGGAATACCTCCTGAGCTGCCACATTGGCGGCCGATGTGCTTTGGCAGCCACCCACCCTCCAAAACCGAAGCCGCGCTGTAGGGCAGATGGGCGGTGCGGGAGAGATAAGCCTTGAGCGCTGGGCCCACCGCCAGGGCGCAAGTGAAACGGACCCCACTGCAAAGTGTGGTTTGACAAGAAGGGCGGGTCCCAGCATACTGTACAACGTGCTTGGCGGTGCAAGCTGGGTTCCCCCTAAGCGCACGCGCAACATCCGGAGATGGAGGTGGGGTAAGCGAACAGTGCAAGAATGCCAGCGAGCTACTCTCAAGCTCAAGCACGTTAGGAGGTGTAGGGAATGAACAAGTTGCTTCGCAGAAGAGTGCTTGTGCCTCTGGCTATCGTGCTGACAGTTGCCCTCGTCATCTTGCCTGCGGCCGCGCAGAGCGGGCAGCAGGCCGGGAGCGGCTGGCTCACGGTGAGCGAGCGGGGCAGTGTGGGGATCATGGAGCCGGCTGCTGGTGCCAAGCTTTCGGGCACGGTGACGATCAAGGGCACGGCCACGTCGCCCAGGCTCTGGTACTACAAGGTAGAGTACAGCGTTGATGGGCAGAACTGGGTGACTGTGGACGAGGACTACCAGCACAAGGTGGCGGTTGAGGAGGGAGCGCTGGCCAGCTGGGACACGACTGGTGTGGGCAACGGCTCCTACTGGCTGCGCGCCGTGGTGGTGGACAACACTGGCAACTTTGTGGCCTCCGAGCCGGTTGCGGTGACGGTTGCAAAC
>JAPWUW010000419.1 GCA_028275325.1 Anaerolineae bacterium
GGAGGGAGCGCTGGCCAGCTGGGACACGACTGGTGTGGGCAACGGCTCCTACTGGCTGCGCGCCGTGGTGGTGGACAACACTGGCAACTTTGTGGCCTCCGAGCCGGTTGCGGTGACGGTTGCAAACGAGGCCGCTGTTGCTGAGGCCACACCGGAGGCGACACCTGAGGCCACACCGGCGCCAGCCCCAGCTGCGACGCCTGCTCCTGCTCCTGCCTGGCTCACGGTGAGCGAGCGGGGCAGTGTGGGGATCATGGAGCCGGCTGCTGGTGCCAAGCTTTCGGGCACGGTGACGATCAAGGGCACGGCCACGTCGCCCAGGCTCTGGTACTACAAGGTAGAGTACAGCGTTGATGGGCAGAACTGGGTGACTGTGGACGAGGACTACCAGCACAAGGTGGCGGTTGAGGAGGGAGCGCTGGCCAGCTGGGACACGACTGGTGTGGGCAACGGCTCCTACTGGCTGCGCGCCGTGGTGGTGGACAACACTGGCAACTTTGTGGCCTCCGAGCCGGTTGCGGTGACGGTTGCAAACTAGCTTGTACCGCCCCCCATCTCTCTCCGCGGAGGGAAATCTCAGGGCCTGCCTCTACTTGTGGCAGGCCCTTCTCTTTGCCAGTGAGCCGGGCACACGAGGAAGAGCTTGTCCGCGTGCGAGCCGGGTGCTAAGCTGATCGGCGCACAAAGCTCCTTGGAGCGTGCAGAGGTGCTGAGGGTTGGTGTCGGCCGCCGGGCGATCACGCCGCCTTTGGGGACTCCCTGTAGCCTCGGCCTGGATGACGAGTGCGAGCAAATCTTCGACACCCCGCATGTGCGGGCGCTCTCGCTCGCCAATGGTTCTGGGGCCGTGTGCCTCGTCGCTGCTGATGTCATAGGGCTGCAACAGCGGACGATAGCCGAGCTGCGCGCCGCTGTGGCCGAGCGCACGGGCTTGCCAAAAGAGGCGATCATCGCTCACGGCACGCACACGCATCAGGCTCCAGCCGTGCACATCGCCAATAATGTGCCGCTTGCGCCCTATGGCCTGCACTTTGCCGATCCGCACTACTACCGGTTCTTCCTGGAACAGACCGCCCTTGCCGCGCAAGATGCCGTGCGCTCAGCATCCCCGGCGCGGGCCTGGGTTGGCGCTGGCCGGGTGGAAGGTGTCGCCAGCAACCGCCGCTTCGTCGATGCGGCCGGGGCTTTGCACTGGCGAAGCAGCCGCCCCGCGGCGGCCCTGCGGGAGCTGCCGGAGGGGGAAATCGACCCGTTCGTGCGGGTCCTGCGCTTCCAGCGCGAGGCGGAGCCGCAAGAGGTTCTCGTCCTCAACTACTGCTGCCACCCCACGGCATCCGGTGGGGATGAAGAGCGCTACGTTACGGCCGATTTTCCCGGTGAGGCGATGCGGCTCCTGGAGGAGGCACGGCCTGGCCGCTGGTGCATGTACTTCACCGGCCCCTGTGGCGACATCAACCCTGGCAAGCACGTTGGCGATGGGCAGGAGCCAGAGGATCGCATCCGGGACGTGCGGTTGCTCGGGCAGCGGCTGGCGCAAGGCGTGCAGGAGGCCCTGAGAGGCATGCGGCCAGCTGAGGCTGCGCTGCGGCTCGCCCGCCGGGAGGTGCAGCTGCCCTTGCGGGCTGATCTGCCCACGGCTGCAGAGCTCGAGGAGCGGCTTGCTGCAGCCGTGGCTGAGTACCGCGCCGCCAAGGCCGCCGGCCGGCGGCTCCCCGGTGGCGGGCCAGTCCGGCGGCTTGTGCACCTGCTGCAGCTGCGCGCCGTGGCCTCTGGTGATGCCATTCGGGTCGAAGTGGTGGCGCTAGGCCTCGCGCAGGGTGTGGCCATGGCCTTTCTGCCTGGCGAATGCTTCCTTGCCCTCTCCCGAGAGCTCGCGCGGGGTTTCCAGGGCATGCTCTTTCCCGTCGCCCCCACTGACTACAGCGCAGGGTACATCCCCACCCCGGAGGCCTACGATCAGGGCGGTTACGAACCGCAGGTGGCAGTGGTTGCCCCCGAGGCGTTTGGGGTGCTCCTTGCGGCGGCAAGCGACCTGCTGGCAGCGCTGTGATCAGCTGCTTGAGTTGCGGAGGTGCCAAGGTGAAGGTGGTGGAGCTCGTTCAGGGAGATATCACTGAACTGGCAGTGGATGCCATTGTCAACGCCGCCAATAACCACCTCTGGATGGGCGGCGGAGTGGCCGGCGCCATCAAGCGCCGCGGCGGCGCCGAGATAGAGCGCGAGGCCGTCTCCAAGGGGCCAATCCCGGTCGGCAGCGCGGTGGCCACGGGCGCGGGCAGGCTTCAGGCCCGCTACGTCATCCATGCGGCGGTCATGGGGCAGGATTTGGCCACCGACGCAGAGAAGATCCGGCAGGCGACGAGGAGCGCCCTTGCGCTCTCCACGGAGCTCGGCGCAAAAAGCGTGGCATTCCCCGCGCTGGGCACGGGTGTCGGCGGCTTCCCGCTCGCGCAGGCCGCTGCCATCATGCTCGACGAGATCATCTCCCACCTGCAGGAGCACGCAACTCCGGAAAGAGTCGTGCTCTGCCTCTTTGGCGAGCAGGCCTACAGCGCCTTTGCGGCAGAGCTAAAGCAGCGCACCCTCCCCGAGGGCATCAGCGCCAAACTCTAGAAGCCCGGCCTGCCCAAAGGCAGGACCTGAGCCCGGCGCCACAGCCACCAGGC
>JAPWUW010000135.1 GCA_028275325.1 Anaerolineae bacterium
TCGGTGCCCGCAGTTGGGCAGAACCCGCTCGGCCCTTGCCCCTGAGCGCCTACCCGCGGCCGCCGGCGGATAATGGCACGGGTATCCATTGGGCCCCGACAATTTTCGCCCAGCCTCCAGAGATGGTGGAACGGCTCCTGCAGGAAGTCGTGGCCATGGACATGCGCTGGCTGAAGCTCATGCAAGGCGACGAGCCCAAGCTTGAACACGAGTACCTTCTGCGGCGGCTCAGAGAGCTTGGGATCATGCCGGTGCTGCGGATATACCTGCCGTGCAACCAGCAATACCAACACCTGCACGCCATCGCAGCCGCTGGCACAGCGGCGGGCGTGTACTACTACGAGCTCTACAATGAGCCGAACCTGTCAGGGCCGGCTGGCGGCTGGTGCCACGGCGAGCCGATCTCTGTTCCCCAGATGGTATCTCTCTGGGTTGACGCTGCACAGCAAGTGATCGAGGCGGGTGGCTACCCAGGGCTGCCTGCCCTTGCGCCCGGTGGTGATTACGAGGACACACGCTTTCTGCGCGCCTTTCTCCAGGAGCTTAGGCGCCGTGGGCAGCTGAACCTCTTGTACCGCGCTTGGCTGGCGCTTCACAATTACTTCCTTAACCACCCCTTCAACTACCCGTACGATGACGTGAATCTGCGCAGCACCCCTCTCACTGAGGCCGAAATCGCCGAGCGCGGGCTCTCGCCAGAGCTCGCGGCCGAAATCAACCATTACCGCAAGATAGCTCGCCGCCCACGAGAGGAAGGTGGTTTCTACGTGGGGAGCACCGTCTATGAAGATTCCAACGGCTTCTATAAGTTCATGGCTTACGCGCGCATTCTCGAGGAGGAATGCGGGTTCGTTATCCCGATGATCACGACAGAGGGCGGAGCGATCCTGGGGACTCGCGAAGACCCTCGTTACCCCCCTGTGGACGAGAAAGACCTTGTCGAGAGGACGCTGCAGGCCTTTTCGTACATGTCCTCGGAAGCACCGCCGTACTACTTCGCCTTCATGCCATGGCTTCTTGCCAACCGTGCCGGTAACAGCCTAAACAGTGCCTGGGAGGGTGCCGCGTGGATAAAGGAAGATGGAACGACATTGCCCGTCGTAGCGGCTTTGAAGGCTCGGGCGAAGCGCCAAGTGGCCGAGATGGTGGCCCAGCAGCCACTGACAGCTTCCCATGAGCTGCGGCTGCCCACATCCGAGCCAGACGAGGTTGAACTCGAGCTTGTGGGCTTGGAGGCCGTAAAAGCCAAGATCGCCTCGGACTACCCCTGGATAGAGCCCCCAGGCCTTCTTGCCACACAAGAGGGCAAGCTCCGGTTGAGGCTCACCAGGTTGACTAACGGCGCAGCAACGGCTTGGATTGCGCCAGATGTCGGCGCGAGAATCGTGCTCCTGCGCAATGGCAGCACCCAACTTCTTCCCCTGCCCAGCTCACTCGTCCCTGAGGCCACAAACGGCAGATCTGTTCCAGCATTAGGCGGGGGCATCTACCTGCTGTATCCATCACGCACGCTGGCCCTGCTGGACAAGGGAACATGCCAGACTGAGCGAGTGGGGCAATCTCAGGCCACCATCAAATGCGAGGAGAGCTACAGCCGGACCCAGCTCAGCCTGGACTTCAGCCTTTCGGAAACCGGCTCGCTTACGATGACGGTGCGCGCCCTGAACCCGAACCAGCGAGAGCGCCTGGTTGAATTCGGCGTGGGTGGGGTCCAGACACCACTCCTTGCGCAGATCAGCGGCTCGGCACAAGTTGTCGTGCCGGCAGGCGGCTCCTACACATGGCAGGTCCACATTGCACCTCTGAGCGCCGTTACCGCGGCTGCCACCCCTCAAGCTGGAAAGCCTGTGGCCCTTGCCACCCCAGTTCCGGCCAGGCTGCCCTCGCCGAGCTCCCTACAACCCTCGCCCGTCGTGCCGACTGCCACCACCGTCGCCAAGAGCGTGCTGCCCGCTGAGCTTGACCCCCGCCTGGCTGAGCTTGGCATAACGCTCCTGCGGCACGCCTCCGCGACTTGGCAACTTGTATCGGCATGCTATGAGGATGAAACTCAGTCCGGCGGCATGCATCATATCTTCGTCACGGTGATCGGGGATGACAGCTGCAGTGCGCCTGTGTGGGTCTCCTGGCCAGATGGAAGGGCCGCATTGCAATTGCGCTCAGCCAGTGCCGGAAGATGCGAGGCCGATTTCCCCATGTATGGCGTGCTCGGCTCGTACAGCGTTGGCGTGGGCGACAGTAGCGATGTTTTGCAGGGCCTGGGCCTGCCTGGGAAGAGGCATGTTAACTACAGGCTCACATTTGAAAGGCGCCCGTAACAACAGAGGGGCCTGGCCTGCCTGTTGCCTGCTCTCTCTTTTGCTTTGGGCTTTTGCCTTGGGCCTCGGGGGGTGCCGCATGCGGTCAGGAGCCCGGTCTGCCGCTCCTGTACGTCCCACCCTGCCAGCCATCCAATACGCCACTTCGCTGCCGACATACACCCCCACGCCAACGCAGACAGCTACCCCTGCTGTGCGCTACTTGCATCCCACGACCCCGATCGCCACGCCGACGCCCACACTGGCAGAGGCTGCGCAAATGATGGAGGCTGCAACTGTTACTGCCACCCCTGCGGCCACGTCCTCGTCTTATACTGTGCAGCCAGGAGACACCCTTTATGGCATCGCTCAGCGCTTCGGGGTTTCGGTTGCCGACCTGGTTCAGGCCAATGGCATTGAAAACCCGGCGCTTATAAGAGTCGGGCAGGTACTTATCATTCCTGGCCGGCCCCTTACGGAGGAAGCCGTGCCAACGCCATCTGCACCCACCGAGCCAAGTGCGCCAGTGACAACCACTGCCCCTGTTTCGCAGCAGGAACCTCTGCAGCGGCCAGTTGTCCGCCCTACGGCAGTTTTACTGCGCATGAGCGCGTTCGAACAGGCCCTCTACCCTCTGCCGCCCGAGCACCCCGGCTATCCTTACCAGGGGTTGGATTTCTCTAGGATAGGCCCACCGGAGCTACGATCGTTCCCGGGCTTTGTGCTTGAGAACTCGTTTACAGAGGTGGTGGTGATACCAGATCTTGGCGGCCGCATCTACCAGGTCGTCGATAAGGTAAGCGGCATTCCCCTCCTGTACAACAACCCGTCTGTCATCCCGAGCAGCTGGGGAATCCGGGGTTGGTGGCTGGCTATAGGGGGGGTCGAGTGGTGTTTCCCGACAGAAGAACATGGCCTCATCGATTACCTCCCCTGGAAAGCTGAACCGGAGCAAGGAGAGAGTGAGGCCGCCATAGTCCTTTCGACTACAGAAGAACGGACTGGAGTCCTGGTGCGCACTCGAGTGAGCCTCGTCGAGGGCGACAGCACCATCCATGTGCGCACCGAGCTGTACAATGGCACCGATACTGCCCGCAGAGTGCAGTACTGGCAGAACGCTATGTTTGCCCCGGGAGGGCGCGCAGTGCCATCTGACTGTTGGGTCACACTCCCTGCAGCACAGGCGCAGGTGCACAGCACAAGCGACCCCGGGCTGGCTTCGGGGCAGGTGATCCCATGGCCCTTGTATGGCGTGCGTGACCTGCGAGACACATCCAGCTGGCGCGGCCACTTGGGGCTTTTTGCCTACCCGTCCGCCCAGGCACCGTTTGCCGGCATTCAGTGTTCTGCGAGCCCTGGTCTGCTGCAGCTCTTTGAGCCGCAAGCGTGGCAGGGCGTGAAATTCTTTGGGCTTGGCGATACACCTTTCTCGCGCTACAGCGGGGAACCAAGTTCCTACATGGAGATGTGGCTCGGCCTGACACCAACCTTTGACGATTACACCACTCTCGCTCCAGGGGAGAGGCGCGTACTGGAAAGCCGTTATGTTCCCCTTCCCGCCATGCCTCCGCTCACTACAGCAAATGAGAACTTGGCTCTATCCGTAACTCCTGAAGCCATTGCTGTGGCTTCCAGCCGCCCACTCAAAGTCCAAGTGAGCGCCTCCAGCTCTGCGGGGCAAGAACTTGCCAGCTGGGAAGCCGAACTCATCCCTGGGAAAGCCTGGGAGGCGCCTGAGCGCCCCCCAGATCTTGCCGCAATCGAAATCATCGATGCGGCTTCCCGACAGTTGCTCCTTTCTTGGGCCAAGTGATCGAGACTTTATACCACTCTTCCCAGCGGTGGCGCCAGCTGTCAGCGCTTCATATGCGCCTCAAGGTACTGAACTGCTTCTCCTACGGTTCGGATCTTCTCGGCTTCCTCGTCCGATATCTCCCCGCCGAACTCCTGCTCAAACGCCATGATGAGCTCGACAAGGTCGAGAGAGTCCGCCTCAAGGTCGTCGCGGAAGCTAGCTTCCATCGTTACCTTCTCTTCATCGACACCCAGCTGCTCGACGATGATCTTCCGCACTCTCTCAAATGTATCCACCGCCAACCTCCTCAAAACCTGATTTCGGGGCACGCCCCCGCATATTCTAGACGGCACGCTCAAGCGGGCGCCACTGGTTGCCGAGCGGACAAGTGCCCATTATTATCCACTCGGCTCAACCCTTGGAAACACCGTGCTCAGGTGCTCGTTGCGTGCAGAATCCCAACTCGCGCCGGAAGGAAGAACACCTTCGCATCTGCCTCGAAAAACAAGTGGAAGCGTCTGGCCTGGCCACCGGGTTCGAACGCGTGCGGCTGCTACACCGAGCTCTGCCAGAGCTGAGCCTCGAGGAGATCGACACCTCTGTAGAGCTTGCCGGCAAAGTTCTGGCCGTGCCATTTGTGATCTCCGCAATGACCGGGGGCACCCCCGAGGCCGCTGCGATCAACCGCAACCTCGCCGCGGCAGCTCAGGAGGTTGGCGCCGCCATGATCGTTGGCTCACAGAGGGCAGCAATTGAGCAGCCAGACCTTGCCGCCTCCTACCAGGTCCGCGACGTTGCTCCCGGCATCCTGCTCTTCGCCAATCTGGGTGCGGTACAGCTCAATTATGGCTACACGGTTAGTGATTGCCGCCGCGCAGTGGAAATGATTGGCGCCGATGGCCTGGCGCTGCACCTTAACCCGCTTCAGGAATGTCTTCAGCCTGAGGGCAACCGGGACTTCCGCAATTTGAAGGAGAAAATCGGCACCGTTGTGCGAGAGCTAGGGTACCCCGTTTTGGTAAAGGAGGTGGGCTGGGGAATATCCGGCGAAGTGGCTCTCGAGCTGTGGGATGCAGGAGTGCGGCTGCTCGATGTAGCCGGAGCAGGGGGCACCTGCTGGAGCGAGGTGGAAGCCTACCGCGCGCAGACGGCAAGTGCCCGCCGCATGGCAAGGGCTTTCCGCTCGTGGGGCATCCCCACAGCAGAAGCTGTATCGAGCGTGCTCGAGGCTACCCCCGAGATGACAGTCATCGCTTCTGGAGGGATCCGCTCAGGCGTCGACGTGGCCAAGGCAATCGCGCTGGGTGCAACTGCCGCTGGCCTTGCCCTACCACTGCTTGCCCCAGCTTGCCGCTCAGCTGCTGCCGTTGTCGACCGCTTGCGGCTTTTGCAGCAAGAGCTCCGGGTTGCCATGTTCTGCACGGGTTCGCGCGACCTGAAAAGCCTCCGGCGTGCTCTGTGGTCCAGCAGCTTTCAGGCAAGGTCTTGAGCTGCCATCTCAAGCACGTGCACGACGCTCACCGTTCCGTTGTTCAGGAGGTCAGCCAGCTCGCCTGCGCGAACACCCTGAACCTTGACGACAATGTAGCCACTTTTGGGCTCGCGCCCGTGCATTACCGTGAGCGAGGCGATGTTGCCACCGAGGGAATGGATCTTGCTGACCACAGTGGCCAGGATCCCGGGCCGATTTGGAGCCTCCAGCGTCAATCGGACACCTGGCTCAAATGCGCCAAGCGCCTCACTGAAGCCGAGCAAGATATCCGTCTCCGTGATGATGCCGACGAGCTGCTGCCCGTCCATAACAGGGAGACCGCCCAGGTGTCGCTCGGCCATGATGCGCGCTGCCCTTTCCAGCGGAGTATCCGCTGTCACGGTGACGACCTCTCGCGTCATCACCTCACCCACGGTGAGTTTGTGCAGGAGGTAAGTGATCTCGAAGATGCTGAGGGCCGTTGCTGGTGACGGGGCTGCCCGCAACAAATCCTTCTCTGAGACGATGCCCACTAGGCGGCCCTTGCTGTCTACCACGGGGAGGCGCCGCACATTCTTTTCCTTCATCAGTTGTAGCGCGTCCATGACCGGCACCTCCGGCGCGATGGTTATGGGCGGCGCACTCATCCTGTGTCGCACGAGCATGCTTTCGCCTCCTACCGGTCCAAGCTGTGTCGGCCTACGTTCGACCAGCGCGGCGGCTGTGGCCTTCTACCGCCGCAGAGCGCTGCCGTACGCCCCGCAGCGCGCCGCGCAAGAGGGGAATCGCCAGCCGCTTTGGAGCCCTTGCTTGCACTTTCGGGCTTTCAGGTGGGAACGGATCCAGATCGAGTAGCTTGGCGTAAACGTACCGCAGGAGAATCCGGCCTGTTGCCAGGGTTGGCGCAGCAAGGAAAATCCCCAGAATGCCAGCAAGCCTGGCACCCGCTATGACGCCCACTAGAACTACCAGTGGGTGCAGGTTCACACTCCGCCCGATAATCCGCGGCACCAGATAGTTGTTTTCCAGCTGCTGGATGAGCACGTACAGGCCGGCAACCAACACCGCAAACCAGAAGTTGCCTATCGGCAGCCATGATGAGCCTTGCACCAGTGCCAGCAGCACGGCGGGGACGGCAGCGACTACGGGCCCCACATTGGGCACCACCTCCAACACTCCGGCGAGTAGCCCGAGAATGAGGGCATTCCTTACTCCCACCACAGCAAGCGCAGTCGTCACTGCCAGGAAGATCACTGCGCTCAGGACCACCTGGCCTCGAAAGAAAGATTGCCAGACGCGGCCAATCTCCTTGGCCAAGCGGTCGTAATCTTCCCGATAGTCTGGTGGCACTGCTCTGCGAAGCTGAGCTGTCACCCTGTGCCAGTCTCGCATGAGGTAGAAAGAAACCACAAACACGAAGACTGCCCAAAGCA